>JANMBV010000071.1:0-10559 GCA_031360585.1 Actinomycetes bacterium
ACTCAACGATGTCGGCGTGACTGAGAGGGTCAATGGTCTTCGCCATCACGGCGACCCTCCTGAAATCTTTCTAGGATCCCGAATTGCAAGTGGCCAAGGCTGGTTGGGCAGATTAATTTCTTGGGGTTTTAGTATTTATTAAACCGTTTTTTGCTTGAGTGGCGGACGCACAGTTCTGGCTTTCACTGAACTTCCGCGCACGATCAACTCTGGATCAAAGAGGATTGTCTGCGGCGGCGAATCATCGCCTTCCAATCGCTCGATGAGTTTCCTCGCAGCCGCCGTTCCCATTTCATAACTGGGCTGGCGTACCGTCGTGATGCTCGGGCTGACGATGTCGGCCCATGGAAGATCGTCGAATCCGACAAGGCTCACATCATCAGGGATAGAGATCTTGTATTCCATCAACGCGTGCAGCGCACCCGTTGTCATTCGGTTGTTGGTCACAAAAATTGCATCCGGTGGATCTTCCATCTCCAGAAGAACTCCTACCGCGTGATAGCCACCTTCATCCTTAAAATCTGCGTAGATCTGCAGATCTTGATCAGCCTCAAGGCCGGCAGCCTCGAGGGCTTCCACATATCCGGCCAACCGATCGCGGGCCGTGCTGGCATGTCGTGGGCCAGTAATGCAAGCAACCCTGCGAGCGCCCGAGGAAAGCAGATGCTGTGTTGCAATTCTTGAACCGAGTTTGTTGTTGATCTGCACGCCATCGGTCGCAATCGGAAGCACGCGGTCGATAGTGAGAATGTTGATACCGCGTTCGGTCAGCGGGGTGACATCGGTGGACTCAAAAGCCGCAGGGCTGATGATGACGCCTGCAACATTCTGGGAGGAGAGCATGGAAATGTAATCAGTCTCCTTTTGGAGATCGCCATCAGCGTTGCAGAGCATGACCGAATATCCGGCCCGCCTTGCCACGTCCTCGACACCACGACACACGGATGTAAAGAAGGGATTTTCGATGTCGGAGATGATGAGGGCAAGAACAGGTGTCGACTGCGTGCGCAGTCCGCGCGCCGTGAGGTTGGGCTTGTACCGAAGTCGCTGGACCGCGGTCATTACTCGCTCGACAAGAGCCGGATCTACATCGGCTGATTTGTTAAGCACCCTGGAAACTGTCGCAGTGGAGACACCCGCTGCTTCCGCAACATCCTTCATGACTACCAAGTTCGCATCCCTCCTTTCACGTATTTTGCCCTAGATATCCTGTAAAACTTACGTTTTCGAGTAGCGTCGTGCGATTGTTGAGAGTGCGACCGCGGCCACGAGAATCCCACCCTTGAAGATGTACTGCCAGAAGACCGGAGTCCCAAGTTGGCTTAGGCCGTTAAATCCGACGTTGACGATAAGAACTCCGATCAGGGTTCCAACTATATGGAACTCACCGTCTCGCAATGTCGCCGACCCGAGGAATACCGCCGCAAATGAATCCATCAAGTAACTATCGGCCGCGGCCGCTGTACCGCTGCCCAGCAAGGACGACAACATGATCCCCGTGATCGCGGCCATGAGGCCGGCAATCATGAATGTGATGATCTTGGTGCGATCGGTACGGATACCGGCAAGACGGGCAGCGTGAAGGTTTCCTCCGACTGCCTGAATTCGCTGACCCAGTGGCGTCCTGTTGAGGATCACCCAGAGCAGGAACAAGATGATGCCCATCAACCAGATTGGGTTGGCCAATCCAAAGGTCTGGCCCAGGGCTAGTTGGAAGAACGAATCAGGAACGGCAACAATGGGTGAACCAGAGGTGTAGCCATAACTCAAACCGACGACAACGGTTCCAACGCCTAAGGTGGCAACCACCGCGTTCACACGGGCCTTGGTGACAACCAGGCCGTTGATAACCCCAACAGCAATGCCAACTACCAGTGTCACCAAAATGGCGATCAGCATGGGCAGGCCTTGTTTTGCCATCAGGCCGGTGACAAGCACCCCGGCAAGGCTTGCGACATAGCCCACGCTCAGGTCGAATTCGCCGACAACCAGCACCACCGTCAGGCCCGATGCAATGATCGCAGTCAACGAAGACTGGTTGAGAATATTGATCAAGTTATCCGAGTTGAAAAATCCTCCATTGGGCACTGCAATCCCGAAGATGATGAGCATCAATCCCATCGCCATGAGTGTGCCGTACTTGGAGACAATGACCAGGGCCGCTTTGCCCTTGGTCATGTTGGCATAGCGACTCGTTCGCTTTCCGCCTGCCCTTGGCAGAGTTCGAGGGGTGGCCATACCTAGTCTTCCTTTCGATTGAAGCTCATTGAAACAATATTTTCTAGGGTAATTCTGGAGCCGATTAATTCTTCGCTGATCTTTCCTTCGTTCATCACGATGACCCGATCGCACAGATCAACGAGCTCTTCACTATCTGAGGAGATCGCAACGACGGCCGTTCCATTGGCGGCCAGTTCGCGGATGACGCGGTGAATCTCGGCACGGGCTCCAACATCGACTCCCCGGGATGGCTCGTCAAGAATGAGAAGCTTCGGCTTCTGCGCCAACCAACGGGCGATGACCACTTTCTGTTGGTTTCCCCCCGACAGGGATCCGATCAACATCCTCATATCTTGCGTATTTACCCCAACTTCTTGCGTGGATTTCAGGGCGCGCGCATTTCCCGCCCCGATCTTCAAAAGAGGCACCCAGCGAGAAACAACGGTGTCGCGTAGGGAGGAAATATTGACGTTAAAGGCAATCGATCGGTCCAGGAAGACGCCCTGCGAGCGACGCTCCTCGGGCACCAGGCCAATTCCAGCATTAGCGCCATCAGCTGCGGAATGAAAACGGGTCTTCTGACCGTCTAGGTAGACCTCACCGGACGTTGCTTTGGAATCGCCATAGATGATCCGTGCAAGTTCGGTACGTCCAGAGCCCACCAGACCCGCCAGACCGAGTACTTCACCTTCGTGCACCTGCAATGAAACATTCTTAAGAAGCTTCTTGTCGCTGACGTCTCGTACATCCAGTACTACTCGCCCATGTACATGGGACTCATCCTTTTCAAGGCGTTCAACATCGCTGCCCACGATGGCACGGACCAGAGATGGCTTTGTGATGTTCTCCCGCGTGGTGCTCATAACCGCGGCGCCGTCTCTAAAGACGGTGATGTCATCGCAGAGATCGACAACTTCATCCAAGCGGTGGGAAACATAAATGACGGCGACGTTCTCGCTACGCAAATCCCGCACGACCTTATGGACGCGCGCTGCCTCGACGGCCGAGAGCGAGGCAGTGGGCTCATCCATCGCGATCATGACCGCGTCGCGCATCAAGGCTCGCCCAATCAGCACCAGCCATTGCTCAGCAGTACTCAAATCATCGGTACGGGCGTTGAGAGAAAAGTGCATACCTAGGCGCTCGTGAACCTGCTCTGCGCGCTTTCGCATAGAGCGCCAATCAATCAAACCAAAATGAGTATCTGGGTCAATACCCATTGCCATATTGCGCAGAACATCAAAGCCAGGGACCAAACTGACCTCTTGGTGAATAAAAGCCATTCCTAAAGCTGTGGCAGAGTGCGGGTCGGGGATCTTCACGACCTTGTTTTCAATAAGAATTTCACCAGAGTCCGGCTCGATCACACCGGCCAGGACTTTAATAAGAGTGGACTTGCCGGCGCCATTGGCACCGACCAGGCCGTGGACTGCCCCGCGGCGAATAGCGAGCGAGACTTCCTTGAGCGCGTACACGCCGCCGAACTGTTTTGCGAGATCTCGCACCTCAAGCCAATGTCCCTGACTTGAGGTGCGAGGCCTCCCTACAGGGAGAGCTAGCGAAGGAGAGTTGCTCGAACCGTTATCCACTTTGCTCTCCTCCCTCTCTAGGTCGAACTATTTTTCAGCTAGGTATTACTTCAGTGCTTCTGGGTGTGATGCTACGAATGCAGCAACCGTTGAGGAAGAGATAAGAACTCCAGGAACGTTGATTGTTACTGGCTTCCACTTCTTGCCTGCCTTGATCGCCTTCAAGGTAGTTGAGAACATCGTTGCACCCTCTTTAACGCCATCTTCGTAGACGGTTGCGGTCAGCTTGCCATCTTGAACTGCCTTGATGGCGGTGCTGGATCCGTTGATGCCATAGGTAAGAACGTCAGTGCGGCTCTGCTGCTTGAGTGCAGAGATCGCACCCAGTGTTGGGTCTTCCCAGCAGCCCCAGATTGCCAGCTTCTCTTTGCCGGCAGGGTGTCCTGCAAGCCAAGCCGTTGCGTACTTAGCACCATCTTGCAAGAAGCCTGGGATGGTTACTTCGTTCTTGGTGACTGTGATTCCAGCCTTGCCCGTAAGCATGTTGTTGAAGATGCTCTCTCGGTCGCGGCATACCTGGCCGGTGCGATAGGTCAGAGCAAGGATTGAGCCTTCTGAACCCATTGCAGCAAGGAGTGCCTTAGTTGCAGGTCCAGCAAATGGTGCACCATCGCCGGTGGTCATGACAACGCCCTTACCAAGTCCGCCGCCCCATGTTGCCACAGGGATGTTCTTCTTTGCAGCAGCAGCCAAGCCGCCACCCAAGGAAGTGGTTGGGAAGACGAGGTCGAAGATCATCGACGCCTTCTTGTTAACGAAGGTCGAGATCGCAGCGTTTGCTGTCGCCGCGTTTCCTTGTGCGTCAACAACCTGCACGGTCCAGCCAGCAGCCTTAGCAGCCGCTGTTGCACCCTTGATAACACGGGCATTGCCGGCATCAGTTGCAGTGATTGAAACAATGCCGAGCAGTTTCTTTGGTGCTGCGTTTGCGCTGCTTACTCCTGCTGCGAGGAGTGCCGCCGCCGTAGCAACCACAATGTACTTTCTTGTACGTAACATAGTCTTCCTTTTTTCGTGTGTAGGAGTTGCGTGGGAATTGGTGGCACCACCTTGGCGGCGCCTTATACGAGAGACATCTCTTACTGAGATCCCTGAACTACGCGGTCCTCAATAAGCGACCCCTGAAGCAAGCAGCACGTTCCCGTAGGCATGAAAGTCGCCGGTACGTACAATTCCACGAGCCTCCAATGCGAGTTTTTTGAACTCAGCATGCGGGACCGGGAAACTTTTGGCTTTCGGAAAGATTCCTAAAATTTCTAAGGCGCGGCTTTCCGGGCTTGGCAATATCTCACTGGCGAAATAGAACTGCTCGACCTCAAGTTCGAGGGCGATCACCTTGAGCACCTCAAGAACCGTCGGCGAATTCGCTCCCATCGTCAGGTCGATACACGGCACACCCTTGGGAATCGGGAAACCCGCATCGCAGACAACAAGGCGGTCGTAATGTCCCATCGCCGCGACAAGAGAAGAGAGGTCGCGGTTGAGAATTCCTGTTTTCTTCATGCGTTTTCCTTTTCGGGTTGGGGCCTGCGGGATGCGACTCCCGCAGCAAGGTGAAGTTCGGCAACGGAGAGATCTGATTGGGTGACCCACGATGTGTGGCGCTTGAAAGTCTCGTTCTCATGCACGACCACGATGCGATCGGTGGTCTCTGCAATACCGACCATCTCATCGATGATCAGCAAGTTGTTCCAGGCTCCCCCGCCGCCAAAGCCAACAGCGACGTACTCACCGCTCTTATCGACGCCCTCGGCGTTCTCGTAGCTATAGAGGTTGTCCCCCGCCAGAACCCAGTTGTTCTTGCCGTTGGAGAGCACCACGTACTGCGAGCCGTCAGAGTGGGTATCAAAAGCTGGCTTCACATGCAGACCAGGAAGGACGTTCGCCACTGCGCCTTCAAGGAGGGTCAGGCGACCGCTCTCTTTCAACTCCAACAGAAACAGAACATCGGCTGGGTCCAACGCACCAGTTAGCTGGCCGAACTTTGGACCCTTAGTCATCGCCCATTGCCAGTGCTCGACTTCTCTGCGCTGGATATAGACGTGAGCATTGGGAAACTTGGACAGATTGCCCACATGGTCATAGTGCGCGTGAGTCAAGATCACCGTATCGATCTCTTCCGGCTTCACACCGACTGCCGCAAGCACAACATCGGCATCTCGCCAATTCACGACGTCGTATCTCTTGCCCAGATCCCCGCCATAGGTCTCTTGGTCATACCCGACGTCCACCAGAACCTTGTGGCCATTGCCTTCGATATAAACATAGGAGTACGGGAATTGCCGTGTGCCCTCATTCCAATGTCCGTAGAGAATGCAGCCAATTGGCTGAGTCAGGCACCGTGCGTACTCCAGCATCCAGATCGACCAGTCGCTCATGATCGCCTCCGTGCCACTTTAGGAAGCGGGTTGCCCTCTGGCATGAACTCGTACTGCCAAAGTGCCGTGCAAGAATTGCGAAGAGTCCGGTATGCCACACGCAGTGAACGCGCCGTTTCCCCACCAACTCCTTGAAGCACGATGACATTCGCCTGGCTTCTCAACATCTGCGTCTCGCGCACAATCTGGCCAATCAATACGTCGGTAGTCGCACTTTCATATCTGGCAGCAATAAGTTGGGCCGTCTCTCCTGCGACCATCGCCAATTCCTGCGCAAGGCCGGTCACCCGCTTCTCTGTATCGCCAGTCAATGATGCAGCTCCGATAAGAATGATCAATCGCTTGTAGCGCTTCATCGATGGCAGAAGATCCATTGCCAATTTACTGAGTTCGGGTGTTAATCCGGGTACGACATTCCATACCTCTTCGTGGCTGTGTGAACCGTTTGCGGCGATATCTGTGTGCTTCATTCCGTGACCTTCACCCTTGAAAGTTCACTCATGTAGGTTTCGACTTCATTTGCGTACGGTGCAGCCAGGGCAGCCCCGCGACGCGTTACAGAAAGACTTGCTGCATATACCGCTTGACGCGTTGCGCTGAATAAGTCATCGCCAACAGCCAATTTCGCGCTCAGATATCCGCACAATGTGTCGCCTGCACCCACGGTATCCAGCGCTTCAACCGGCGGTGCAAGAACAATCTCCGAGTGTGTTCCGTTTGTCACAAAGGCACCCTTTGACCCCAAGGTGATCACAACTTCCTTGCAACCAAGCTTTTTCATCAAAGCAGCCGCTTGTTTTTGAACGCTGTCGTTCTCATCCGTCAGTGCCGCGGCCTCCATCTGATTTGGCACGAGAACATCAATCAATCCAACAAATGCGTCCAGAGAAACGACTGGTGCCGGGGTCAGTACAACCTTTACTCCCGCCTCTTTAGCGATCTTCGCCGCAGCAACTGCTCCCGCAGTCGGCAATTCCAACTGAAGCAACAACACCTGCGAGGCACGAATCAAATCCGCATGACGGTGCACAAAACTCTCATCCGCCAAATCGTTGGATTGCGAAATAATGATGATCGAGTTATCTCCATCGGCGCTTACAACTGGCAGTCCAACGCCGGTTCCGACATCTGCGTGACGCTCGACACCGGAGGAATCAATTCCCTCACTCGTGAGCGTCTCCATGAAAGTGTCACCAAAAGTGTCCATGCCCAAATTGCCCAACATCGAACTCTTAGCCCCGGCACGAGATGCAGCCACGGCCTGATTGATCCCTTTGCCACCTACAGCGATCGTGAAGCCAGTCCCCTTCATCGTCTCTCCTGGTTCGGGGCGACGTGGCGCATAGGCAATGAGATCCATCATAAAACTTCCAAGAACGCAGACGCGACCGTTCACTCGCCCACCCCTGCATTTCCCGAAGCCTCGAGTTGCTTTCCCAATGACCCTGCCGGGTGGCGCTTGGCAAAATCATCGGCAGTAAATTCACGGGCAGCCATCAGCGCACTGGCGATCGCATCGCCCAAGGCAAGAGCAACAGTGGTTGATGATGTTGGCACAAGATTCAACGGATCCGCCTCACGCCAGACCCCAACGTTCAAAATGACATCTGAATGTGAAGACAGAGTCGACTTAGTTCTACCCACCATGGAAATAACAGGTATACCCATATCCCGAGCCATCTTGGCCAGCGCACAGACCTCGGCCGTCTCACCAGAATTGGAAATAGCCAGAAGGACATCCCCAGGGAGCAAGGCTCCTGAATCGCCATGTAAGGACTCGACCGCGTGCATAAAAGAGGAAGGGGTTCCCGTGCTGGATAAAGTGGCAGAAATCTTCGCCCCGATGTGCCCGGGCTTGCCGAGACCGGTGATTACTACCCGACCCTTGCAGGCCAAGAGGATCCCCACGCAGGACTTGATCTGAACATCGATCTTCTTGAGGAGTTCGCCGAGCTCGGCTATCTCGGTCTCAAGGGCAAAACGAGCGGCTTCAACCGAACGCTCAACAAGAGCCTCGCTCAGCTGTGAATTCCCGTTTACGCTCATTTTACCCCTTGTAATCGATTACATATTCGATTTCTGAACCATAAGGACATCTCTATCCAGTGTCAACTTCAATTGATAACAATTTGGCAACATTTCGAAAAACGCCTTCGCCGCTTCGGACCAAAGTCCGGAGGCAGCCGAATCCCAACAACGTCTCGAGACGCTACCTATTTAAATGGGGAATCTGGATTCATTGGTCGCCAGTTTCTCTCTCACAAATTGGGGGATATCTATGGATAGGACATCAGCAAGACGCATAAGGTAGATCTGAACGTCCGCGATCTCCAAAGCGATTAATTTCAATTTATCGGGAGACAACGAGGTTCTTTCACTCTGATCGGGCGACAGCCATTGAAACTCTGCACTTAGCTCCCCCGCCTCACCGGCGATTGCCATAGCCAAGTTCTTAGAGGTATGAAATTGTTCCCAGTCACGCGCTTGAGCAAACTTCCGAATCTCGTCAGTTAGTCTCTCAAATTCGTTCATGAACTTAGACTCTTTTCCTCTGGATCAGTTAGGCATCAGGTTCCTAAAGTAGTCCGCAGTGGCCCGATCTGTGAAATAAACGTAACAGCCCTTCATTCCTCTACTCATAAGTGTCCTATAAGTATTGCGGATAATTTCATCGGCCTTCAGATTTGCAGCTACTGGGTCGACCTTTGATTCTTTGATGTATCCGGAGAGGGACTTGTCGGTTTTGGCTCGTGCTAATGGGTTGGTAGTCAAGCGCCCGTCTACAACACGGAGATCTGGTCCGATAATTACACCCACGTAATCAACCTCCAGCCCTTGGCAAGTATGAATGCAGCCAATTTCCTCAACTGATTTCGGATGCAATATCCACTCGCTGCCGTGCGCAGTCAGATTCCACCTAGCTTTGAAACCGAATTCCGGCATTTCGATGTCAAACAGTTGCGGTTTTTTCTTGCTTATCCAATCCCAACAATATCCGGCGACCACGCGAGACTTGTTATTCTTCTTGTTCCTCTCCTTTATCAGGTCATGCAACTCCGTGGGAGTATCGACAATCCTGAAATCGAAACGGGTTGGAGAAAAATAATTATCAGCCATTGGATGGACTCCAAGCGTGTCATCCAACCACGCCATGTAGTCATCCGAACCTCCACAGCGAAACTGAGAGAACAGCTCAAGGTGTTGCACCTCAGCGCTTAAGGTAGTCGCATAGTCTTCAATCATTGAAATCTCGCCGACATCGGACCAAGTCACCTTCTGCGCTTCATCTATAAAAAAGACACTAGTTTTAGCCGAATTGATGATCTCTCTGGTTTGGTTCTCTCCCAAATTCTTGAACATCCCGGATTTCATTTTCAGTCGATGTGACTCATCAACAATGAGGGTGTCGAAAGAATCCTTGCTGGATACAGTAAAGGCCCCTGAACCGGTGAAGAGATGCCTAAATGCATCGCCCGAGATGAAATTCTTAAGTTTAGATTGATAGACAGCTCGTGGAGCAGCGTTAGGTGTTACGTATCTGGCATTAAGCCTGTCACCCGTTAACCGCGTTAGGGCATTTATAGAAATTACGGATTTGCCGGTACCTGGACCCCCTTTGACAATCAAAACCTGCTTCTTCCCCATTAAGGATTTCTTGGAGGCCTGGATTATCATCTCCAAGACTGTCTTCTGTTCGTCGAGTAGAACAAATTCCTCTTTGCCCTTCAGCATGGATCCAACTGCTTCGGCGAGTTGCTGTGAAGGTCGTATCGGCGCAGAGTCGATTCTCTCCAGCAGTCCCGTTCCGCTCCCCTGGACAATGTTCGCCGAGATCAGCGATCGCAATCTATCCATCTCTCCGTTCAGGAAGACGGGCGCCTTTCGGAGTTCATTTTCGTATCGGGAATTGCCAATAATGGAAGCGTCCTTACAATTGTGCAAATAGGCACATGCCTGCACATCCAAGTCGTTCTCGTACACGTACTCGTTGTATGACTCCAAGTGACTGGCGTAGCTCCAGGCTTGATAGGAAGGATGTCGCTCATCGTGCATTCCGCCCCCTACGAAAGTTCGCACGTGTTCGGCGAGATCCGAGTATTGGACTTCGGTCCATTGCTTAAGTTCAATGATGACGAGAGACTCTCTGCCATCTGAAGATTCGCCAGAAATCATGAAGTCAATTCGGAAGCGACGGCCATTTAGTCGATATTCGATGGCGACCCCTGCGTCGCCAGGAATGAGGTCTGTATTCAAAGCGTGAAACATGGCGTTTCCAAGAGAGTTTCGCCACGATTGGTACTCTGCAGGACCCACTCGCACATTCAGTTTACGGCTTACTTCCTCCCGAACAATGTCCTCAATTCTTGGAGCG
>JANMBV010000046.1:0-3354 GCA_031360585.1 Actinomycetes bacterium
AACCTTCATTGGCAACGCCGATGGCAGCCTTATGTATCCGACAAGTTCTCCCGAGGCTCGGGCCATCATCAAGAGCATGAATCCAACCACACCAATTGCGCCTGTACCTTTACCTGCTCCAGTGGCCCTTAGTTCTGGCCAAGTAGTGCAGCCTTATTGGACCGTAGGAGCCGGTTGGTATCTATATCTTTACCTCAATAGCGGTGACATCACCTGGTTAATATCTAAGGGATACGTAGCCGGGACCGCTGCGATATGTTGGTTGCTACTACCGACAATCGGAGGTACTGTTGCTTGCGCGCTCGCCGCCGCCGTCGTGTGGGATGCGATCCAGCCGTATGCCGGAGTAAACAAGCCCGGGTATTGCTTGGAAGTCAGTTTATACTGGGGAACTTTTGCCTTGCACGATGTTAAATGGGTCCAGAGAAACTGCTGAAAATGGTGGAAATTCCACGACGCAGGCTCAACCGCTTACAGTCAACGGGGCTGGTCTTCATAATAGTTAACATGGCCAACATAGTGGGGATACTTATTTTTAGTAGTTTTCACCCCATTAACCCGAACCGCCGAAGTGGAATTTTGAATGAATCGGAGTTATTCATACTGGTGGGTGTGGGAATGTTTCTTTTCGGTTGGAACCGTCGCCGGCGCAAGCCAGATGGATCATCCCGGGAGTAGCGGTTCGATCGGATCTCTAATCGGTGATGCATGCTCTCTCGTGGCATCTTCGGCGGACAAATGCCCCTTGGAATTGTCAGATAACTCCTTTCATTAGGGTTATCAGTACAAGTCAGGGGCATTTGTCCTCTCTGACGATGTAGATAAGAAACTTCGCCTGTGCTGCCAGACTCTCGATCCCGCAGTGAACGAGAGTCGCCGTGGGCGTTGTTCCCCAACCAGGTGAATGCAAACAGGGTGTTCAAGCAGCGCGGTCCCGGAGCGAGGTGACTATCGAACCTCTCTGGATGTACCCTCATTTTGCTCCGCACTTATTTGTCTCGGCGACGGATTCTCCACCGCCGCGATCGTTCTTAAAATGGTAACTTCCTTGCCAACCCCGCTAGTCATTAATGCAACCCCTTCGGCTTGACGCGTGAAAGATGCCACTTCAGTTTAGAAGAGTTATCCAGTGGCTCTATATGATGCGACTCATGGATGATCTTGCTACTGCCCTCGGTCGCAATGAGTACCCCGGCAGAATCGTCGGATGTGCCTGCTTGCCAAACGGAGAAATCGTCGCCTTCTATGCGGTGACAGGCAGAAGTCCAGTGTCGCTGGATCGGCAACTTGTTCATACGGATGATGGCAACTTGACCATGGTCTCTATCAGCGACTCAGCCCATGACTCCCTGCGGCATTACGTGGCGGTTGCCTCTGATGATCGGTGGATCGTTGTCGGTAACGGCGAACACGTATCGGAAGTGAGCAATCTGCTTGCTTCGGGCGATATGCCTGCGCACACCGTCGAAGGTCTCGAATACGAGCCGGATCCGCCGATTTATACGCCCCGGATCACTGTCTTATGTGACCGTCAAAATCCGCGGAATGTCGTTCTGGCGACGGCTCGACGTTCCTCACGAGACCGCAAACCGTCTGACGTGACCGTGACTTCTACTCGTGGACTTGCGCCCGGTGATGTGACGTACTTGACGACGTATCAAACCCTCGATGGAGTCGTCACCACTCAAGGTATCTATCTTGAGGCTCATCATTCGGAGTCGGACGCATCTTCGCTACTGCATAACATTTGGAATGCGCTGCCTAAGTCGTTCCGAGTTGCTGCTGCTGTGGTGAACGTGGGAGTAGCCGAACCGAGTTATCAAGTGTTGAATGGATGAACACGCCAGTGCACCCCATCGTGAGAGCGTCCGAAAATCCCACTAATCGTTAAGGCACCCCTTGGAGGGGCTCTTATCTTTGGAACTTCCCCTTGCTTTGGTTCTTTCGCATGTAAGAACAAAGCCTTGTTTTAGAATTTCAAGTCTGAGCGTTCTCGACAAGGGTCTTGTTAGAGGGCAATGGGAATCGGTCATTTTGATTATTTAGATTGCCACGCTTGCCAGAGTTTTTCGCTCTCCCCACCCAACCAAGCATCATCTAAAGCAAGCCTTTGGAGGCCGCCGTTGGTCGTCCACTCCTCATATACCGCATCGCCTTGGGCTTTGATTCTGCCAATTACATACTCGGCTTGAACTTTTTGATTAAGAGGGAAAAGTTTCACCGTCTCCAAACGGAGATTATCCGATGCGGAATAGCCATCCAGAATCCACTCAGCACGTTGCCACGGATCAAGAAGAAGTTCCGCGGGCTTCTTGTTCGCAGGATTTCGAAATGGCGCCCAATACCTCAGAGCCATGGCAAGGTCCCACGATCTTCGACCTGGAGATGCCATCTCCCAATCAATCAAAGCAAATGCGGTTCCGTTTCGAAAGACGGTATTCCCCGGTCCTGCATCTCCATGACATATGACTTCCTTTATTCCAGAGGGGTCTAACGAGTCTCTGAAAGCCGACACTGTCTCCGTAACGGCACCTTCTGTTGAATCGTGTAAATCTCGGAGCAGTGCCCCCACGCTTAAAAGACGAGTTTTGCTGTGATCCTTATCTTCTTGCGATACCTCGACAGACTCTCCCCCTACCCACTCAAGTTTGAGGCGACCGTAGGAGTCACGACCGAAAGTCTTAGGTACTCCACGGAAGACCTTCCCCACTTCGATGATTACTTGCTCCACAGCGACATCTTCATCCGCAGGCCGAAGCACTAAATCGCCAAGTCGAAACAATCTTCCTCGGTTAAGTCGACCGCCTGGAATTGGGATTTCATTGTCCATAGTGTTGTTGAGGATAGTGGAAGATAAACTCAATCAGGCAATCCCACCAATCATTAATGCAACCCCATTTAAGGCGTCGGGATAAGTCGGCACGGGGTATGAGTCGTTAGAAAACCCCACAAATCGTTAATACAACCCCATTGAGCCAGCGATCTAAGGTGAATTGTGGTTTCTTGACTTCCTTACAAGTCATGAATGTCTCCATTAGGCCAGGATGCGGAGACGTAGGTCCTCCCCTCGGTAGGGTCTTTAGTATTTTCCCTTGCTCCAGTTCTTTCACGTGAAAGAGTCGAAGCCTTGACCATTTGTTCACAATCATTGGTGTTCTTTAGGCGTGGGCTAGGTATAGATTGCCGCTACCAAACAATGGAGAAATAGACATGGCCGATGATAATTCGGAAGATTCTGAGATAAGGAAGGGTGCTCGTACTGGAAAGGGAAACCCACCTCCCCCTCCCGCTGATCGAAAATCACCAGAATCAACAGATCAGCCTGATAAGTAAGTCCAAGAAATGACTCCTACC
>JANMBV010000017.1:0-1911 GCA_031360585.1 Actinomycetes bacterium
GGCGCCGCCGCCTTCATGCCATAGAAGACCCCCGTCTGGTTGACGGCAACCATCTTGGCCCACCCGTCCTCGGTCTCGGTCTCTACTCCGCCGGGGTGAAAGATGCCGGCGTTGTTGACGAGCGTCGTGAGCTTGCCGAAACTTTCGACCGCCAGCGCTACCGCCGCCTGCCAACTCGCCAAGCTGGTGACGTCGAGCCGCGTGAATAGCGCGTCTCCGCCAGCGCTCCGGATTGCCTCGACGACCTTCGCGCCTAGGCTTTCCTGGAGATCGCCGACGATTACCTTGGCACCTTCACGCGCGAAAAGGGTGGCCTGCGCCTCGCCCAGTCCACTTGCACCGCCTGAAATGAGCGCAACCTTACCGCTCAGCCGTTCCGCCATCCTAAATTTCCCTGTCTGGTTTGCCCTGCTTCGACGCACAATGCCAATTTACTAGCTAAAGACAAGTATTATGTGTGGTAGCGCCTCGCCGAACTGACGGGCTTTGCGATTGCCCGCGCTGAATACCTTTCTATCTCCTTGTAAACAGACGTTTATGCACCTTTATTAAACCCTGCGCCGTTTACGCCCACGCAGCATGTTGCTTGCGTACAGCAATTGAAGTAGCTTTGAGCGACTCGGTCGACGGGGGTTTGATGCCTCTCGGGCGGCCGTGGCGAGTAAGGTGGCGGCATTTGGACGACCTCGTCCAAATGCAAAGCTGCGCTGCTAGGGGGAGATGACCATGCGCGGAATATCCAATCAGTTTCGAAACGCTTTACTCGCTACAGCCTCATTCGTCGTGCTTGCTGTGGCGCCCAACTCTGCGGTCGCGCAGACACCTCAAACTACATCCGCGGATCCTAATGGACAGGCGCCCGACAACGCGACCTCGGCTCCGTCCGCGACCAGTTCCGCGCAAACGGCGCAGGCCGCTCGATCTGGCGGTCTTGAGGAAATTATTGTCACGGCGCGCAAGCGGAAGGAAAAGCTGCAAGACTTGGCAGCTTCGGTCAGCGCCCTCTCGACCGTCGAGTTGAGCCGCCGGTTTGATTCCGATGTGCGTGATTTCGCCAATTCATCGCCCAACGTGGTGATCGACGACACCCAGCAAGGGCCGGGGGGCGTCGCCGCCGTCTACATTCGCGGCGTCGGCGTCGCCGATGTTGAAAAATCGGTAGATCCCGCCGTGGGTGTGGTCTTGGACGACATCTATATCGGTCAGAGTGCGGGAAGTCTTCTGAAGGCGATCGCTGTCGCCCGGGTGGCAGTTCTGCGCGGTCCGCAGGGAACGCTGTTTGGACGCAACGCCACCGGAGGAGTCATTAACATTGCGAGGTCCCGCCCCACGCAGGAACTGACCGGCAAGGCCCGGCTGACCTACGGCCGGTTCAACACGTTGAAAGCCGAAGGCGTTGTCTCGAAAGGTCTCTGTGACACAATCGCTGTAAAGCTCACGGGTGCTTACGAGAAGTCCGACGGTTACTTTTACAACCGCACGCTCAATCAGCACGGGCAGCGCTCGACGTTCAAGGCAATCGGAGGTGAAGTTCTTTTTACCCCGACCGATCGCTTCGAAGTTAGCGTTAATTACGATCACCAGGATACTCGCCAGGATCCGTCGCAGTTGGTCGCAGTAAACCGCCCTACGGACCTGTTCTGCGCCGTTTACCAGCAGTGTTCTCCGGCGCCCGGCGTACCGACCTCAGGCAACCGTTACGTCAGCCTAGGCAACGGTCCATTAGGAAAGAATGCGACGTTCAAGCTCGATCTCGGAATCGGCAAGATGAAATATGACTTCACCGAGAGTCTCTCGTTGGCGTACATCTTCGGCTATCTCCACACGGACGAAACGGTCACGCAAGATTGGGATGCATCGCCGCTTACGCTCTACCATACCGATCGCCCGGCGCGCTGGTCACAGATGACG
>JANMBV010000024.1:0-43327 GCA_031360585.1 Actinomycetes bacterium
GAGTTTCGTATCAAGAATTTCGTTGCGGTGGCACGAGGCGAAGGTTGCGCACACGGCGTCGCAAGTCCGCAACGATCTATCTCTTCTGGTTGCTTCCTTGGTGTCGAAGCCAAATGAGAGCGCGCTGGAATTTCTCAGCAGGTTGGACCTGGAGCCCACGACCGCGCAGTGACTAGGAATCTGCGCAGTCTAAGCTTTTCGTAAGCAGCCCTTTGATGAGGATCCACATCCCGAGTCATGCACTGATGGCGATTTATCCACCGTGACTCTCTGGTAAGACACTTAGTGTCGGCCCATGCCAGTTGCGGATTTAGCAATGACCTTCGGACCCCTTGCTTCTTTTATGTCGGATAACGAGGTGGAAGAAGTCTGGATCAATTCTCCAGAACGAATTTTTATTGCCCGAGCCGGCAAGAATGAACTTACCAATCTCCTTCTCTCTGGCGATGATGTCAGAAACATTGTTGAAAGAGCCTTGATGTGGAGCGGGCGTCGCCTAGATCTTTCTCATCCATTCGTTGATGCCCGACTTCCGGATGGAAGTCGTCTTCACGTTGCAATCCCAGAAATCACTGCAGAGCACTGGGCGGTCAATATTCGAAAGCATCTGATGCGAAATCTCTCGCTTCGAGATCTTGCCGCTCGGGAGGCCATGTCCCCATCGATAGCGACTCTATTGGCTAATAGCGTGCGGGCAGGCATCAACATCCTTGTGAGTGGCGGAACTCAGGCCGGAAAAACCACCATGCTCAACGCTCTTGTATCAGCAATTCCTGTGCAAGAGCGGGTGATAACAATTGAAGAAGTCTTTGAACTAAAACCTAATTTGCCCGACGTCATTAGTTTGCAGACGAGAAGCGCTAATTTGCAGGGTGAAGGAGAGATTCCGCTTCGCCGGTTAATCAAGGAATCACTGCGCATGAGACCTTCGCGCATAATCGTCGGCGAGGTACGCGAAGCTGAAGCCCTGGATCTTCTTATTGCCCTCAATTCTGGCCTGCCTGGGATGGGAACGATTCATGCCAATTCTGCCCGTGATGCGATTGTTAAATTGCAGATACTTCCACTTCTAGCGGGCGAGAATATCTCCCAGAAATTCATCGGCCCCACTGTTGCAGCTGCCATTGACCTTGTCGTTCAAGTGTCCCTTGATAACACAGGTGCCCGCCGCATCGTTGAAGTCGCCTCGGTAACCGGGCGATTGGAAAACGACCGAATCGAGATTGAGACTCTCTGGCTCTGGAATAACGATAAGTATGAACGCGGGCTTGGATCACCTCCGCATCCCCAGAAGTTTGCCAATGTTGGCCTGCCCATTGCGAGTTGGTGGAATGGATGAGATCCGTCGCTGCCTTACTAGATCCTGTGAAGCCCCTGTTGTGTCAACCCATCTTCGTTGGCTTATGTGCAAGTTCGCTCTGTGCTTTGGGGCTTTCGATTCTGGTCAATGAAGCGAAGAGGTCGCCATCACAGAAAGAGGGAAATCGACCCGCCTTAAATCACTCGGAATCAATGTCGGGAAAGAAGAGAGCGCTTGTCAATTGTGCGATGAGTTCTTCGGTCGTTACGGTCGTAGTACTGGCTTGGACAAAGTCCTTCATCATCTCGATGCCGTTCTCCATCTTTTCCTTTGTTATCACGTGGGTCTACATGCGAAACAAGGGACGTCGAGCCGCCGCTGCCATGCTTCAAATATGGCCGGAGGTGACCGACCATCTCATTTCGGCGATCCACTCCGGGTTGTCGTTGTCCGAAGCCCTCGTCGGGCTAAGCACTCGCGGACCTGAACGGATTCGCCCGTATATTCATACTTTTCGTCAGGAATTGCTCTCCAATGGGGATTTTGTCAGTGCCACCGAGAGACTGAAAGCGCGGTTGAACAGTCAGGGAAGCGATCACATTCTCGAAGCCATCTTGCTCGCCAAATCTCTCGGAGGTTCGCAACTGCTGCAGATTTTTAGGACGCTGGGAGATTTTCTAAGACAAGATCTCGCGCTGCGCAAGGAGATTGAGATAAAGCACGGCTGGATCAAGAACTCGGCTCACTTGTCTTCGGCCGCCCCCTGGTTGTTGCTCCTTCTCCTATCTAGCCAGCCTGGAACCGCGCAATCTTTCGCCCAACCAGGAGGGATCGCCATTCTCCTGATTGGAGTGATCCTCACAAGCGTGGCTTACTTGTGGATGGGAAAGCTTGGTCAATTGCCGAATCCTCCTCGGGTCTTTGAGTAGCGCGGTGGCCATTGAAGCAGTCGTCATTCCGCCGTTGCTCTGCGCCCTCGCAATAATGGTATGGAGAGATGATTCATACTCAGAGAGTTCAGAGCGCCTTCTTTCGAAGTCACGTAAACGTGCACGAGAGTTTCCAGATAAAAATCGCGTCCGAGCCAGACTTGCGCAAGTGGGTCGAGAGAATGGATACGAAAACTTTCGAATGCAGCAAGTCCTGAAAGCTTCAATCGGGGCTAGCGCGTTATTCGTAGTCGCCTTGCTCGCAACAAAGACGCCAACTTTCGCGATCATTATGAGCGTCCTAGGCGGAGGTGGAATCTTCTTTCTCATTGATCGCCAATTGAGTCGAGAAGTAATTGCTTATCGCCGTTCGATTGAGAGCGAGTTCGCCCCAATTATTGAAATGCTTACATTGTCGCTCTCCGCGGGAGAAACACCGCTAGGTGCCATCACGCGACTGTCCCTCCGGTCAAAGGGTTTATTGGGCGCCGAATTCAGGAAAATAACGGAATCAGTGCGCCTTGGGAATTCGTTTCAAGAATCCCTGGATAGCTTTGGTCGACGAGTTGACTCGGTCGTAATTCGCCGGTTTGTGGATTCGTTAGTAACGGCGATGCTGCGCGGTGCCCCCCTCATTGAGGTTCTTCAACGCCATGCAGCAGAAGCCAGGCAAAATCAGCGCAATATATTGATGGACAAGGCAGGCAAAGCCGAGCTATCCATGATGGTCCCTGTTGTATTTCTCATCCTTCCAATTTCTGTGCTATTTGCTCTCTGGCCATCACTGACCCACCTCAATCTTTTTGCTTCTTGAGGCTCTTTGCCCTCTGAAGATTTGCACAGTTAGTCAAAGATCGATTTTCTAGCGTGGTCTGGGGTCAAGAATTCTCTTATGAGCACATGGTGTGCTTGTCATTTTAAGTAGGAGATTCCCAGTGAAAATACTGAATATCAGCCAGAGTCCGTCCACGCGTAATGGTGAATGGGTAGCTCGGCGAATCATCGACGTGCAGATTCGCATGAACGCTCGTAGAGCCACTATGCAAGATCGACTCTTCCTGTCCAATTCACAGAGTGGAGAAAGAGGCGACGTTCCCGGATGGGTTTTGGTCGTGCTCATGACAACCGGATTGGTGACAGCAATATGGACGATTGCCGCCCCTCGATTGACGGCCATTCTTCGAAACTCTTTGGACTCGATGAATGGAATTCGCTAAGAAAATTCGGCGCGATCAGGAAGGCGTTGTAGAGAGTGCGCTGGTGGTTATTCCTTTGATGGCACTCTTTCTCATTACAGCAGAATTGATCGTCGCCGTAAACTTTAGAAATCTAGACCTTACTTATGCCCAGAGCGCCGCCTCGACTGAGGCGATCTCGTCGGTAGTTCCGAGCTCTGATGAAGTGATTTCTTTCTCGTCGCCCAACTCTTTAGATGAATTGCGCCTGGTAGTCACTCATCGCGCAAGACTCCTTCCGCGATTGATTCCTGCCTTGCCATTTCTCAGCGGAGTGGAGACACCCTCTACTGAGGTGACGGGAATGGCCGTCATGGAACGCCTGCCGTGACGATGCTCAACTCACGCCATAAGAGGTTTCCCTCGGCAAGAACACATGATTCTGGAAGCGCGTCAGTGGAGTTTGTGATTCTGGCCATCCCTCTTTTCTTACCGATATTCATTTACCTCACGCAATTTGCTGAACTAAGCAGTTCGGAGATAAAAGCAAGATCTTTGGTGCGCCAAATAGTTCGTGCCTATGTGGCTAGCGAATCGATCGAAGCCGCGCGATCTCGTGCGAATGTGGTGTTGAACTACGGTGCCGAGCGACTGGGTTTTTCCACATCAGAAATTGGCTCGATGCGCCTCACCTTTACCTGCTCGGCGAATCCTTGTCTGACTCCCGGGGCGAGAGTTCGGGGGACGCTGACTTTGGATGCTCCGAGGTCACATCGAGTGGTGCAGGTTTCGGCCCAAGAATATGTGTCCCCATGGCAGTGAGGCGCACGGAAAATCGAGAGTTCTTAGACAAACTTAAGGAAGAGAAAGGGTCGATCTCCATTCTGACGATAGGACTCTTTCTTGTCTCGGTGGCCCTTCTGATCTTGATTACTGACGTAGCATCTATCTCCGTTGCCAAAGAGTCACTTGTGCACGCCAGTGAAGCCGCAGCAATACGCGCTTCGCACAGTGTGGATTTAGGTTCTTACTATCGAGGAGATAGGGATGTGACAATTCCCATTGATTGTCAGATCGCATATCAACGGGCAACCGAGGAGCTGCGCCTATGGACGCAAAGTGATGGCAGTATTCACCGTCGCGAACTAGGGCAGATATGGATGACGGATTTCTCATGCTCTGGAAATCGCGTCCAACTCTCAACATCCGCGCGGGCAACTCTTCCATTTCGGTTGCCTCAATCTGTCTCCTCCGTCGAAATCCATGCCATGGTTGAGGCGCAGAGTGATCGAGTGCGGTAAACCTTGGCGATAAAAAACTGGGTACTCTTACCCCGTGGCCGAGCGTGAATATGATCTTGAGATTGCCGAGATAGACGCCACACTCGTATCCATCGAGAAAGTTCTCAACCTTCCCAAGCTCCGCGAAGAGGCCAAGGTTTTGGAAGAGGCAGCCGGAGTTCCAAATCTCTGGGACGACCCAGAGGCTGCCCAGAAAGTAACGAGCAAACTCTCCCGGGTTCAGAGTGAGATCAAGCGGTTGGTTGACCTGCGTCAGCGCGTAGAGGACCTTCCTATTCTCATCGAATTGGCACAGAACGAATCTGATGAGGCCGCTTTGAAAGAGGCAGAACGTGAGTTGGAATCGGTCAGGAAGGCCGTTGGTGAACTAGAAGTGCAGACGCTGCTCAACGGCGAATACGACGACCGGGACGCTCTCATCACCATTCGATCTGAAGCTGGGGGAGTCGAGGCGGCGGATTGGGCAGAGGCTCTGATGCGCATGTACCTGCGCTACTGCGAGCGGCACAACTACAAGGTAGATGTCCTTGAAACCTCTTACGCCGAAGAGGCGGGAATCAAGTCCACTACCTTCCGAGTGGAGGCGCCGTATGCGTACGGCACACTCTCGGTAGAACAAGGAACCCATCGCTTGGTGCGCATCTCTCCATTTGATAGCCAGAGCCGGCGCCATACTTCATTTGCTGGTGTCGAAGTGGTGCCGGTTGTTGAGCAGAGTGATCACATCGAAATCGACGAGAAGGAAATTCGCGTTGATGTTTTTCGCTCATCTGGCCCGGGCGGACAAGGAGTCAATACAACTGACTCCGCAGTGCGCATCACGCATATTCCGACTGGGATTGTTGTCTCCTGCCAGAATGAGCGCTCGCAGATTCAGAACAGGGCAACCGCAATGGCAGTCCTTCAATCGAAACTGTTGGATCGCCGTCGCCAGGAAGAACAAGCCAAGATGAACGCACTCAAAGGCGACAACTCCGGTTCTTGGGGAAACCAGATGCGCTCCTACGTTCTGCATCCGTATCAAATGGTGAAAGATCTTCGAACCAATCATGAAACGGGAAACACCGCCGCTGTTCTCAATGGAGAGATTGATGATTTCATCGAGGCTGGAATTCGTTGGCGTAGAGGTACGGCAGGCCGTGCTGATTAGTTGATATTCCCGTGGTACTCAGATTTCATGGGATTCAGACCAGTCCACCGCATTCACGGCAGCTGACCATGATGCTGCACTGCAAGATGCGGCTTGAGCGGTGGATTTATAGATTCTGAGTGAGATCGGCAGATTCTGAGTGAAAATTGAGGAGAGAATGACACCCTTTTGGGCCAAAACATAAAGCCCCATTGCCTAAACTAGGCCCATAGATTGAGTCGACCTTTTTGGAGTATTTGTGATTCGTTTTGAGAATGTCAGCAAGCTTTACTCTGGCCAAGAGAAGGCGGCGCTAGATAGCGTCAATCTCGAAGTGGTTAAGGGCGAGTTTGTCTTCCTTGTCGGCCTTTCCGGTTCGGGCAAGTCCACCTTCCTCCGCCTAGTCCTTCGCGAGGAGCGACCAACAACGGGCACGATCCACGTGGCTGGCAAGAATTTGAACACGTTGGCTACCCACAAAGTCCCCGAACTGCGCCGTCAGGTCGGAACCGTCTTCCAGGATTTCCGCCTTCTGCCAAATAAGACGATTTTTGAGAATGTGGCTTTCACCCTGCATGTTCTCGGCTATTCCAAGAAGGAGATCGCCCGCGAGGTTCCCGAGGTGCTCGAACTCGTGGGCCTTGAGGACAAGGGAGATCGTCGCCCCAGCGAAATTTCCGGTGGCGAGCAGCAGCGTGTGGCAATTGCTCGCGCATATGTGAGTCGGCCAGCCATTCTGATCGCCGATGAGCCAACCGGAAACCTCGACCCCGCCACAAGCGTGGGAATCATGAAGTTGCTTGATCGGATTAACCGAGAGGGCACCACCGTGGTCATGGCTACCCACGATTCGGGAATTGTGGACCAGATGCGAAAACGAGTTATCGAACTCGATGCAGGACATGTCATTCGCGATCAAGTTCGCGGCGTCTATGGATACACCGGTTAAGGGAGAAGGCACATGCGCGCACGATTTCTACTAAGCGAGGTCCGAATCGGGCTTCGCCGAAACCTCACTATGACCTTCGCCGTCGTCATCACGGTTGCCATCTCTCTATCTCTCCTTGGCATCGGCCTGCTTTCCAACTCGCAAGTGAGCGCGATGAAGGATTATTGGTACAACAAAATCGAAGTCTCTGTTTATCTCTGCGGCTCCTTGTCGGATTCGCCATCGTGCTCAGGCGGCGTTGTCACTCCTGCTCAAAGATTGCAGATCCAGCAAGATCTCCAAGCATTGCCCGTCGTGCAAGATGTCTATTACGAGTCCCAATCAGAGGCCTTTCAGCGCTTTGAGGAACGGTTCAAGGACTCTGCGATCGCCCAGAACGTAACTGTTGATCAGCTGCCTGATTCCTTCCGCGTGAAGTTGAAGGACCCGACACAGTTCCAAGTTGTCGTCAGTGCTTTCTCGGGCCGACCCGGTGTTGACGTGGTGCAAGATCAACGTGCGATCCTGGAGAAGTTCTTCAGGTTGCTTGGAGTTCTTCGTAACGGCGCATTGTTGGTGGGGCTGGCATCTGTTCTTACTGCGGCACTCCTGATTAGCAATACTCTGCGCATTGCCGCGTTCAACCGCCGCCGCGAAACCGGTGTGATGAAGCTGGTTGGCGCAACTTCTCTATCAATCCAACTTCCGTTCTTGATGGAAGGAATCATCTCGGCCATTATCGGTTGGGCCATCGCGACAGGATTGCTCGCGGGATTGAAGCAAGTGATCGACACCCGTGTCGCACCACTGCTGACGTTCACCAAATTCTTTGGGTGGGGAGAGGTCTGGCTTGCCTCGGCATATCTGTTTGGCACGGGACTGGTCGTCTCTATTCTTGCCTCGGCATTTACGCTACGTCGCTATCTCAAGGTGTGATTTCTCATGGTCCAACATGGTTAAGGAGGTCGGTCGCAAACTCATCGCGCAGAATAAGAAAGCGCGTCACGATTACTCCATAGAAGATGTCTATGAGTGCGGACTGGTCCTCACCGGAACTGAGGTTAAGTCCCTTCGTTTGGGGCGGGCATCGCTCATCGATGGTTTTGCGATGGTGCGAGATGGCGAACTCTGGTTGAGTGGCGTCCATATTCCCGAATACACCGAGGGAACCTGGACCAACCATCCGCCCAGGCGCGAGCGGAAACTTCTGGTTCATCGTGACGAACTTGATCGCCTCACCGCAAAGATGAAAGAAGGCGGCTTAACTCTGGTTCCGCTAACCCTCTATTTCAAGGACGGAAAGGCCAAGGTCGAGTTGGCGTTGGCCCGAGGAAGGAAGTCGCACGATAAGCGGGCCGCGCTACTTGAGCGTGAAATGGGTCGAGAAGCTGAGCGTGAAGTGGCTCGACGCAGATCTGGAAAGTCGGGCGAGCGGTAGAAAAGAACTAATTACGCGATAGGCCAATCATCTTCTACAATGGGAACACGGGAGAGATTCCGCAGTCAGTAGAAACCACCAAAAAAATTACATAGTGATGCAGTAACGCTTCAGTCTCCAATCATGGGGGTGAACGGTCTCGACTTTGGATGTTGAGTCAGGGGAAGCGGGCCGAGGAAGCCAGGATGATCTCGTTAACCAATAACCTGTGCAAAAAAATAAATGCCGATGCAAATCAGCATGCCTACGACCTCGCTGCCTAAGCGAGCTCTCTAGACCGTTAGCCCGAGTGAGCCTTCGATTCGGGGTCTAACGTCGCAAGAAGGCTTTTCATGATGTTGGCGTCACGGACGACATCAGAGAACAGTTCCGTGAATGAGTTCGTCGAATACTCGTGTGTAAGAGATTCGGGACTGAGAAAGCGCTAAACACACTACGCCCGTAGAAGCCCTGTATTGATACCGAAGGACCCGGGTTCGATTCCCGGCACCTCCACCAGGACCACTTGGCGAAAAAAGCCAACATCAAATACTCTACCCTTACGAAAATTGAGGGCGGTGTCGTTACCAAACCAAGTATTCAGACAATCCAAAAAATCGCTAAGGTGCCCGGCGTTCCAAGGGAAGAATTTGTAAAATGAACAGCAATACCATAAGAATCTTAGCACTCATTATCCCTGTTCTCGCTGTCGTCGCTGTATTGGGAGCGATGTACCTTAAATATCGACTAAACAATGCGCCTGACAATGGAAATCTGGAACATGCTTTAGATTTGGAAGTAAAAAAAATAATAGACAAAGGCTTATCTCATGGACTTGTGGTTGGCGTCTACAAGGACAGGAAATCATTCACTAAAGG
Source organism: Actinomycetes bacterium (assembly GCA_031360585.1). GTDB lineage: Bacteria > Actinomycetota > Actinomycetes > Nanopelagicales > Nanopelagicaceae > QYPT01. The sequence goes on from JANMBV010000024.1 coordinate 9,058, forward strand.
CTACGGAACAGTACGTCAAGAAAGCATAACAACACCCGATGGAACAACCATTTTCCAAATTGGATCCATTACCAAGCTTTTCACCGCTTCTACATATCAGATTCTTGCGGATGAAAAAGCTTTTGACATGGATGCGAGGCTCAATGATGCGATAGGAAGAAATATAGAACTTTCAGCGCGAGCAAAGGAAGTGACCCTGAGACAACTGGCAAGTCATACTTCTGGCTTTCCAAGTATCCCAAAACCGCTTGAGGTCGCCGCAACCAAGTTGGTAAAAGCAGAAGATCTGACGCAGAACCCCTATGGTCACCTTGGACCAGAATACATTTTTGATTATCTGAAAACCACTGAGGACAAGCGTGAGCCTGGCCGTTTCAAGTATTCTAATTTTGGAATGGGCTTGCTGGGCCATGTACTAGAGGCCATAGCAAAAAAAGATTTGGAAACTCTCGTTGTAGAAAAGCTATTGGCGTCACTTGACATGAAAAGCACAGTAATAACACTCACCCCACAGCTGAAGAAAAATCTGGCTCAAGGCTATACCGACAAGGGTGAACCAAATCCCATCTGGACATTTAAAGCACTTGCTGGCGCGGGTGCATTCAATTCTAACGCTGACGACATGCTGAAGTTTATTCGGGCAAACATCGAAACCGAGAACTTTCCCATCTCTCAATCGTTAGTACGAACTCACGAATTGCAACCAAACGGTAAAGCGAACATCGGCTGGATGCAACCCACTTTAATTGACCGATTCGTTGGTAACAATTCTATCGTTTGGCACAACGGGATGGTTGGAGGTTATGCCTCTTATATATCTGTAGATACCAGAAACAAAACAGGAGTTATTGTTCTATCAAACAAATCGGTCGATGTTACGATGCTGGGAACAATGCTAACACGCAAAGTGAGAACGCAGTCCTGGGCGACGCAGTAAATTTTACTAACTCACAAAACCGACCACAGTTTTAGAGCATTGATGAAATTGTTGAGCGAAGTACGAGGTATATTGAAGTCGGCTTTGTAATTCATAGCCGCTGATTTTTTCAAAAAAAGAAAGCCGAAGCCCGCGCGGATTCCTCCCCAGACCCCTCCTGCGCGCGAGCAAGTCTGTCGCCCCGCTTCCATATCCCCAGAAAAATAGTGGCGGGGCGCATCAGGAGTTCCGTTCAAAATCGCTCCGCTTATTTAATTCCGAACAAGTTTCGTATGGTGGGGGGTTAGTGGAAAAGATTTTCAGGCGTGAAATGAGTGATTTTCGGGCTATGTCCGAAGGGGTATTCACACGGTTTCGAAGAAAATTTCACACGGCTCATATTGAGCGTGAAGACATAGACTCGCCACGATTCAACTCGTTCAGAGCATGCTCACTTAGTTAAAATCGCAAAGTCTCAATAATCGCTGTTTCAAAATCCGGATTCTTCAGGGTAGATCGAAATCGCCTTTTGGAGCCACCCGTGTTTCACTAAAAGGGGATTCGGTGATACTCACATTATCTTTAGACAAGCCGATTTCTGATTTAGTTATCAAGTTTGCATAAACACGCTGGCCCACCTCACTTGCTTACAAAAGTCGTCTTCACTTCCCACAAATGCCTTGAGGGGATCATAAGGCCCAGAAATCCTTCTTCCTTCTATCGGCAATCAATGACTTTAATTCTGGGTTCTTTGACAGACGTTTACCCCAAAGACTATGGAATAGAAGAAGAAAGGCACCAAGGGGGGCAAGTAGTACGCCACCGAATCCATAGCTTCCTGACAAGATCAGAATAATTGCCAAGACGATCAAGACTGCAAGGAAATACTTGAACCATGTGCCGACTTTGAAGTACTTATCCACCGCTGCCTGATTGGCCTCACTACTCATCTGCAAGCACTCCCGTCCATTGCCTTTCGTAAAAACTTACCCTATGGCGGCCACCCAATAATTTAGTTGGTTTTGGGGAGGAAAGCCTGTATTAAACAGTCTCGGAACTGCTACCTTGCAAGAACCCATTGAATTCTTCCATGAACTCATATATGAACGCCGTACCTTCATGGAAGAACGTAGCAATTCGATGAACGAAGAAGGCAAGATCCGATTTGGCTGCCATCTGCGACCTGAAACTATTGCAACGGCACTGCACTTACTGATCGAAATTGAGGAGCCGGAATTCCACTAGCCTTTTCGCGGAATTCAACTAACCCCCTTTTGCTTAGGCCTGCGCTTTCACAGCCGCTATCCACTTTGTTCCAACCTCAAAACTGAAATTTTCCAACCTAGCCAGCTCATAGGAAACTCAACATGGTGGTGGTTGTATCCCATGCAAGGTACGCACAAATGGTTACACCTGGCCCAGCCGGGGCTATAGGGCACTGGGAGGGTGCCACCTGCTTGCTTTTATGAAGATGCTATGTATAATCTTCATTGGAGGTAAAGAAAATGTCCAATCTAAACGTTATGACATATCAGGCATCTGACTTGTCCCGGAACTACAGAGCCGTTCTCAACAGCGCGCGCCAAGAAGACACCTTGATCCGAGACACCGACGGGCAGACCCTGATTCTGCTCTCCTTAGATCGCGCTCAGCGTGAGCGAACTATGGCCGGTCTCTTGTCAGACTTCACCCGCCTTCAGCGCGCACAGTCGCAAGCAGATGAGTTTGGGATCGTAAATTCAGGCCGATTTTCTTTTGCCTCCCTGCTGCCAGCCGACATGCGTAAGGAGCTTGTGGAGGAAATCTACGCTGCCCTTCAGGTTGCCCAGAGTGGTGGGGCGCTGGATTCACTCCACGACGCTATTGAAGACTGGATCGCCACAGCTCAGGTTTGGTCAGATGATGAGTTGCGCGATGAGATCCTCGCAGTCGATGCGACCCCTCCTGCTGATGTATTGATCTAATCTGCATAAATGGTCGCGCGCAAAGGTAAACAAAACAATCCTAGGAGTGCCAATCCTGCCACTGAGAGATGGTCAATTAGATTCTCCTCTGCTCGTGCTAAGCGTGAGTGGGATGACGCCATTCTCGCCGAACCAGAGATTATGCGTGATGAGAAAGAGCGCCTGCACACCAAACCACTTGATCGCAGTGAGAACCCGAGGCGCACACACCCATTAAAAGGTTCTCGTACATTTGTTGCGCCAAGCAACGACGAGAAGTTACCGATCTGGCAACGTGAGCCAACAAGCGCAGGGAGAATTTGGTACGCGCCTGATAAGAAAGCTCACGTTCTTTGGATTACAAAAGTAACCCTTTCGCATCCCAAAGAAAATGAGTAGAGAGATGTCTGGATTACACCAGTAACCAACGCAGCCTGGGGGTTGGAACATTTCGCAAAACAGGTTGGCATATGGCAAAGAAGAACCACCTACGCAAAAGTTAGTATCTAGTACTAACAAAAGGGGGATCACAGATTTATTCGCTAATGGAATCGAATTCTTCCGCTAATCCCCCATGGTGGAGGTGCCGGGAATCGAACCCGGGTCCTCCACCATGGCGGGCTAGCGATATTCCGTAATTTATGTAGCGAAATTCAGCCCCCGCGCTAAGCGATTTCGACACGAAAAGCCCCGAACATTCCCATAAGGGAACGCCCGGGGCTTTCTGCTTTCTCATGTAACTAGTCAACAGACCTGAGAGCCAGTTCTGTAAAGGCAATCTTGTCCAGAATTCTGGCTTGATCTTCTGTCAGTTGAGTGAATCTAAAAAGGGCCACATCCGATTTAAGCAATGGCTGAGCTATGTCGCCAAGCCAGTTTCGTCATGCCAGGCCCGCAACAGCCGCAAGTTCGTAGTGGCCCGCGGCCATCTTTGGAACAATTGTCACGAGAGGCAGTCCTTTGAACTGGTGGCTGCGGCCACTTCGAACTAAGCAACATTTCACTTCTCCTGCATCCCGCTTTCTCGTGAGAATAACTAGTCAAACCATTGTGGTTGTGGTATCTGTTTGCTAACTTTCAAGGTAAGAAATTCATAAAATTGGAAAAGTGAAGGATCGGCAGGTGTGCCGAAAAACGGAGGATGAAGTGAGTAGAAAAGGTATACACCGCAGACTCGTCGCAATCTTGGTGATCGTATCCGGAAGCCTTGGTCTCGCGCCTTCGGCTAACGCGGAAGCCCGAGCAACGGTTTGCGCTTCTGGTTGTTCGTTCACCTCGATTCAGAGTGCGATAAACATGGCCTCAGCGGGCGGCGTAATCACTGTGGGACCGGGTAGGTATGTGGAGAACCTGGTCGTGAACAAGGCGCTGACAATTAACGGTTCCGGGAATTCGACCGTTCTCTATCCGGCGACAGTGGGTCCGGTCTGCTCCTCCGGAAGTGGCTCCCTCTGTCCGGGATCGTCAAACATGATTTTGATCCAAGCGAGCAATGTGACCATTGAGAACATACGCCTCGAGGGCGACAATCCGAACCTGATCAGCGGCGTCGTAGTAGGCGGAGCCGATATTGAAGCGCGCAATGGGATTATCGAGGATTTCAATGCCGGCGCACTCAACAACACGACGGTCACTCACGTATCGGTGAGCGATATCTATCTCAGGGCGATCTATATGTCCAGTGGTGGTTCTGGATTCAATGTCTCGGATAATCGAATAAATAATGTCCAAGGAAGTCCGTCGTCTATCGCAATTTTCAGTTTCGGGGGATCTGGTGTCTTTTCCCAGAACGAAGTCTCACACGCCAACGACGCCATCTCGGCCAACTGGTCGACGGGCACCTCGTTCCTTAATAACGAGATCTCCAAATCGGGCAGCGGCATCCATACGGATAACAGTGGTTCGAACGGGTCGAGCACCGATGTCATCCGCGGAAACGAGGTGACGGATTGCATGACCGACGGCTACGGAATCTTCGTTTTCGCGCAATATCGTGCGGTTACGGTGGACCAGAACTCGGTAAAGGGTTGCTATGTGGGAATCGGTGTCTTTGGCAGCCAGCTTTCCGGTGGCATTACGACCATGACCAACAACCAAGTCAGTGGTGATCATGCGGTGACTACGGACTCGAGCGGCACTTACGGCGCTTTCGTCGTGACCGACTTGTTGGGTTTCGGTGTGGCCAACGTAAGCGCAGTTTTGACCGGCAATCACATCACCCGCTTTACCACGGGACTATTCGTCTCCCAGGCGACTGGCGTCCAAGCCACAGTGATAGCGCATCAGAACTCGTTTGTGAGGAACGCGACGGGTGTGAATGGCAAGGCCGGGACGACGGTAACCGCCGACGCAAACTGGTGGGGATGCCCTCAGGGTCCTAGTTCGTCGAAGCAGTGTGACTCGGCCGTTGGCACTGCGACATACACGCCGTGGCTCACTCAAGCGATAGGCAAGGATGACTAGGAGCCCCGCTTCGAGAAATACAAAAGGCGCACTGGTGAGGGTGTAACAGTTCCAATGTGCCATAGAAAGACGAAGTTCTGGAAATTTGTTGGTTGTTCAAGATCGACAGAATTTTGAGGAACTCTGTTGAAACGAACCCTTCCCGCATGGGAGAGCCCCTGGCGACCTACTTGATAGCCTGGGAGACGTGTGCGATTGAGGTGATGCCCGTTGGTGCTGATTTTCTCTTACCTTAACTCAATTTGGTCCGTATGAAATTTTTGCCATAATCGTGTGAATGGTTCCCCTCCCAAATTCTCAACGGATTCCACGTAAACCCTCAGTCAGTGAGCCCCATTCCACGTAAACCCTCATACAGTGAATTCTCAGCAAGATCGTTGTAACGGATCCCCTATTCGTAGCGTTCTGGTAGTCAGACCTGACGAAAGGGAGAAAATGTTAACGAAAAAGAACCTTCTGGTGATGGCTACGGCTGGTGTCGTAGCTCTTGGATATGCAGCAATCAGCACGAACGCATTTGCGGATACCTCCGTAGTCGTGCCGGTCCCTGCAGTTTCCGCTCCAGCCACACCCACAGCCGCGATTACACCACCCGCGGTCCCTTCAATCTCCTCTGATGTTTCGGCGACAGCAGGAATTCAAGCTCCTCTGGGGCTGGCAAATTCTGCACTTTCGACGATGCCCACAGCTGGTGACGACGATGGAGATGATCAATCCGGTGATCTATCCGCAGGCGTTTCCCTCAGTGGCGATGACGATGGCGATGATTCCGCCGCAGTTGGAGTCTCGGTCTCACAATCAGATGACAACGGTGGGGATTCACAGCAGAACAATGATGGCCAAGACGGCTCTGGTTCTAACGACTAGGTTCGCCATTTCGAACTGACCCAGTCTTCACTGACAGAGCAAGACAATCTCCGGCCCGGAGGTGCCTCATCCTCACCTCCGTGCCGGAGATTTTTCATGCCCAAAAGTGGAAATCGAATTCATATCTGTGAACGGCAATCTTGTTCTCTAATCGGCAATCTTGTTCTCTAGTCTCCGACTTTGGAGAAGAGCGCCATATCTATCTGTTCGCCGTTATCGCGCGTCACCTTTTGACGCATGATGCCTTCGAGTTCGAAACCGGCAGAGCCAAGCAAGGCCCTGGACGCTTCATTGTCGATGTCCACGAGGGCTTCGATTCGTTTAAAGCCCATTGTTTGAAATCCGTAGTCGGTGATCATTGTGACCGCTGTAGTACCAATTCCTCTTCCGCGCGCAGGCACTCCAATCCAGTATCCGAGCTCGGTTGCATGATTGCCAAGACTCACACTATGAAATGAAATGAGTCCACAGAATATTTCTTCGCCTTCATAACCCTCGGTAATAACGAAGAGCAACTCTGATTTCGAAGCAAAGCGCGCGGGTACTTGCTCTTGAACAAAAAACTGTGCATGCGCCATCGTGTACGGAGAAGGAACGGTCGTAAATCGGGGGATGAGCGGGTCCTGACAAGCCTGGTAGATCTTTTCAATGTCGCTATCGCGAACGGGGCGAAGAGTGATGAGCCCATGCCTCAAAGTCGGCACCTGCGTTGGCCACCACATCATAAAGAGAAGTATTGCCTAGACCGCCTCTTGGATGTTTCTAGCAGGCACGGGATAGCGCTTTCCATGAGGCGAGGTCCATATGCATGATCCGTCAGGTGCGCTGGCCAATTTCCAACCGCCATGGGTTTTCAATCGGTGATGCCGCCTGCAGAGCGCTCCGAGATTCTGGGCCGAAGTTGTTCCCCCACTTTCCCAACTCTGAGCGTGATCCAAATCTGAAAGATGAGCCGGAGCCCGACAACCAGGGAAGCGACAGGTGCGATCACGGGCCAGAAGAAAATCCACCAGCGGCTGAGGTGGCTCATAACTTTCTCGTCCAAAATCTAAGAGGGCACCCGTCGTGGGCTCAGTAATGAATCTCCTCCACTTGGAATCTGAAGCGAGAGAGCGGGCGAGGGAAGCAGGAATTGCACCGTAACCGGAAAGTTGACCGGGATTCTCGGCGAGCCCTAAAAGAGTGGGCAGATCAACGGTGACGTTGATGGTAATAGGGCGACGGTGCGGGCGCACCGCAGAACCCTTCTCTGCCAGTGCCCATGAAGCAAGAGCGCTTAATGCGTCTGCTCTTCTCATATCCATATTTCGTCCGTCTTTTTCGCCGTGTAGTACAAAACTCTCGATTGCCGACATGACAATCTGTGCATCCTCCGCGGGGAGGATCGCAACGATTGTGGAGAGTCCATCGCTTTCGCGATAACACGAGACCCGCCGTGTATCTCGGGCACTCGCAACGCTATCTTCGAATTCTTCTGGGGCGATCTTTGCAAGGGTGGAACGGACTTTGTTGGCCACTTGCGAAGGAGTATGAAATTCGCAGTGTGCCAGAGCTCCTTCCTCCACGGCATATATTGCGAGGGGAGACAATCCGTCTCGAATGGCAGAGGCCGTCTCTCGTGCGATCGTCGTCGCATGTGAGGGAGAGATCTCCCCTCTGGCAAGGGCCGAACAGGTATTTGGTAGGTGATTAACGAGGGTGCGCGCGACATCAATGCGCATCTGCGCACTGGAACCAGAGAGTCGAAGAGCGGCGGCAATATCTTCTCGTTCGGCGTCGTCCACGCCACCCCATATGTCATTGCCCTGAGAAGGCTCTTGGCCGGCTACGGCAATGATTGCTCGCTGCATTGCAGCTTGCAGCCAACTTGATTGGCGCTCCAACGCGGTGAGGTAGTCAATTCGTGCGGGTTGGCCAAGGCAGAAGGGATCAATTTCTAACAGTGCCGTCAAAGAGTTGATCCCGGGTGTCGCCAGGAGCAACTGGGCTACCTTCTCGCCCAGTGAACCTTCTTCTAAGTTCTCACCGCTGATCGCAACCATGTATTAATAGTTCTCTGGTGCGCCCACAATTTCGGCGGGTTATCCCCAGCGAGGTATCAAAAGAAATATTCGCCGAACTATCTCTCGATCTCGACGTAGGGAGAGTAATTACTAGCAACACGGTCGGGATCTTCGAACATCAGGGAGAAGATTCCAACCAAGCTAGCCAACATAAAAAGTGGGAAAAGGATTAACAAGTGCATGGCTCTTCCTTTCGTCGGGTCCACACATATACGTGGGGTATACCTGTCTAAACGCCCCAGATGAGGGCTCCGTTACAGCCGAAGTCCCGATCACAGGATGTTCACAGCGTCCCAGGCGTGAGAGTCCAGCGGGGATACTCCTGATGTCTCGGCAATGAACTTTGGAAGAGCGTGTTGGCTACTTTTCGACTATCATCCGCGTTGCTCCGTGAACGCCCCGAACATCGGATTCGCTCGACGCTAAAGACTCCTTCTGAATCGCAGGAATCGTCCCGAGCAATCCTTTTTGAAAGTCTTCGAAGGCTTGCATGACTTCGGCCTTGGTGTTCATGACGAACGGTCCCATCCATGCAACAGGCTCTTTGATCGGCTGGCCACCGAGAATGAAAAGTTCCATTTCAGGAGAGCGGCTCTCTTGAACATCGGCCGCGCGTACGACGATGGCCTCGCCATCGCCAAAGACCGTCAGTTGGCCCATTCTCACTGGCCGTGCCTCTTCACCGACATAGCCTGCACCTGCCGCTGTGTAGACAAGGGCGTTGTAATCCTTGCGCCACGGCAGCCGAAGTTCGGCCCCCGGCTGCAAAGTTGCATGCACTAAAGAAATCGGCGTCCGCGTTGATCCCGGACCGTTCTGTCCGTCGACTGCTCCTGCAATGACGCGTATCAGCGCCCCACCGTCATGTGAGGCAAGAAGTGCAACTTCGCTGGCACGCAGATCTTGATAGGCAGGAGGAGACCACTTCTTAGCAGCAGGAAGGTTGACCCAGAGTTGGAAACCATGGAACAACCCGCCGCTCATAACTAAGGATTCCGGTGGCGTTTCAATGTGCAAAATTCCAGCACCTGCTGTCATCCACTGTGTATCGCCGTTTGAAATTCTTCCGCCGCCTCCGTTGTTGTCGCGGTGGTCAAAAATTCCATCAATGATGTAGGTGACTGTTTCAAATCCGCGGTGTGGATGCCAAGGAGTTCCCTTTGGTTCACCCGGTGCGTATTCCACCTCGCCCATCTGGTCTAGGTGAACGAACGGATCCAGATCTGCCATATCGACGCCGGCAAATGCGCGGCGAACAGGGAAGCCTTCACCCTCAAAGCCAGAAGGGGCGGTGGTGATGCTCTTTACTGTGCGAGCACGAAGTGTCGGACTAGCGTTCACTCTTGGCAGAACGGTGATGTCCTGGACGGTTACGGCTGGCATGGTTGCTCCTCCTCGGCTGGCACTGGCCCAATAATAGTTGAAAGTTCAACTATCTGCAACTCCAACGCTGGTTGCACAACAAAGGTGCACCGCCGACTGAAAAGATTACGTCGGCTTGTGCACCTTATGTTTTGCCCCCAGAGTTCGGGAGCGAAGCGAGCTACTAGAGGTTCTTCAGAGCGCTGACAACCTTGGTGAGGGTGTCCTTGGCATCTCCGAAGAGCAATGTGGTCTTCGGATCGTAGAGAAGTTCGTTCTCGATGCCCGCAAATCCAGGGCGCATCGATCGCTTCAAGAAGACGACGTTTGCGGCGTCGGCAACTTCCAGGATTGGCATTCCGTAGATAGGGCAGCCGGGTGAGTTCTTGGCTGCTGGGTTCACTACGTCGTTTGCTCCGATAACGAGTGCAACGTCGGTCTGGGCGAAGGTCGGGTTGACCTCATCCATCTCCTGCAATTGCTCGTAAGGAACATTGGCCTCAGCCAGAAGAACGTTCATGTGGCCAGGCATGCGACCTGCAACGGCGTGAATGCCATATGCAACGTCGATTCCCTTCGCGGCCAAGATATCGGCCAACTCGCGAACGGTGTGCTGTGCTTGCGCCACGGCGAGTCCGAAGCCAGGGACGATGACGACACGGCGTGCATAGTTAAGAAGGATGGCAATGTCCTCGGGGGAGCCAGACTTCACTGAACGCGTCTCTGCTCCACCGGCTGCTGCCGTGGGTTTCGCGGTAAATGCGCCAAAGAGGGTCTTGAAGAGCGAGCGACCCATCGCCTCAGCCATCTTGCGAGTCAGGATCGTTCCGCTTGCTCCTACCAGTGTTCCAGCGACGATCAGCAGGGTTGTCTGGAGGACATAACCGCTAGCCGCGACTGTAAGGCCGGTAAACGCATTCAACAGGGAGATGACGATGGGAACATCGGCACCGCCAACTGGAAGCACGAAGAGAATTCCGAATAGCAATGAGAGCCCGCCAAGAACTGCAAGGGGGGTATTCCCACCTGAGTGAATTACCCACCCGCCGGCTGCAAGAACACCAGCGAGGTTTGCTGCGATGACGAAACGTCCACCAGGAAATACCACCGGACGGGTGGTCATCAGCTCTTGAAGCTTTGCGAAGGTGATGCACGAGCCGGAGAAGGAAACGCTTCCGACGATTACCGTGAAGACGGTGGCGATAACTGCCGCTGAGCTTGCACCTTTGCCTAGTTTCAAATATTCAACGATTGCAACGAGTGCTGCTGCGCCGCCGCCAACACCGTTGAAGAGAGCAACAAGCTGTGGCATCTGCGTCATCTGCACCTTGCGCGCGGCAGGTACGCCGACGAGAAGGCCAATAAGCAATGCAATCAGAATGAGCCCCAAGTGGTGCAACGGAAGCGTGTGCCACTCGGCTTCGCCCTTGTTGCCAGTGAAGAAGAAGACAAGAACAGTGGCGACAGTGGCACCGAAGGCACCAATTAAGTTACCTCGACGTGCTGTTTTTGGATGAGAGAGACCCTTAAGGGCGAGAATGAAGCAGACGGCAGCAGCTAATCCGATGAGGTCGTATAAGTTGCGGCTCATTTCTTCTTCGCCTTAAACATCTCGAGCATGCGGTCAGTGACAACGAATCCGCCCACCATATTTATTGTTGCAAGAACAATGGCGACGAGTGCGAGTGAAAGTTCTAAATTGCTTGAGGAGTGATCGGCGACCACAATTGCGCCCACCAAAATGACGCCGTGGATCGCGTTAGCACCGCTCATAAGCGGGGTGTGAAGAGTCGAGCTGACCTTGGAGACCACCTCGAACCCAACGAACACTGAGAGAGTAAATATTGAAAGTAGAGCTAAGCCGTTACTCATCATTTCTTAATTCCCTCTTTCCCTTCTCCGTTGTGAGCAACTACCGAACCGATGATGATTTCATCCTCGAAATCCGGGGTTACTACACCCTCTTTGGTCATCAGCGAGAGCAAGTTGACGACGTTTCGTGAGTAGAGCATCGAAGCGTGGAAGGGGAGTTGGCTAGGAACATCCTTGCCACCCCAGATAACAACACCATTGGAATTGGTGATGGTCTCGCCAGGTTTTGAGCCTTCGACGTTTCCGCCGGTTTCGGCGGCAAGGTCGACGATGACCGCCCCAGGTGACATCGCATCAACCATTGCCTGCGTGACCAACCGCGGCGCAGCTCGTCCTGGGACCGCTGCCGTTGTAATGAGAACATGCGACTTGGCGATATATGGGGTGAGCAACTCGCGCTGTTTTGCCGCGCGCTCTTCTGTCATCTCGCGGGCATAACCGCCAGTGCCTTCAAGTGATTCGAGGTCCAAGTTGATGAATGTTGCGCCCATGGACTTCACTTCATCAGCGGAAGATGGACGAACATCATATGCCGAAACAACCGCACCGAGTCGGCGGGCCGTTGCGATCGCTTGCAATCCGGCAACGCCTGCGCCAAGTACAAGGACTTGAGCCGGAGTCACGGTTCCTGCAGCAGTCATCAGCAGCGGGAAGAACCTCGGGGAGAGTTCAGCCCCGACTATGACCGCGCGATAACCAGCGCAGAGCGCCTGGGATGTGAGGCCATCCATGGACTGCGCTCGCGAAATTCGGGGAACCAACTCGAGTGAGAAGGCCGTCACTTTCGCCGCGATAGCCGCGTCGATAGTCTCTTGCTCCTTGGATGTCGAGAGGAAAGAGATGGTGATGGCGCCCTGTTTCAGGGTCTGCATCTGTGCCGGCGTTAGGGCCGTTACCGAAAGAACGACATCTGCGTCTTTGAGTACATCTCCCTTTACGACGGTGGCTCCGGCTTCTTCGTATGCTGCATCTGAAGCTTGAGCATTGAGACCCGCACCGGACTCGATACTTACATCGAGGCCAAGCCGAGTGAGCTTATTAATGATGTCGGGAACTAGGGCTACACGCTTCTCGCCGTTCCGAATTTCCTTTGGTACCACTACACGCATGGGGATAACCGTAGTGCTTGGCAATTTCAAAGTCATGCCATTTCATGTCATACGGGTCACATGCTTGATTGGTAGTGACCTGCAATCACTTCTCGAGCTACTCGTTCCCCTTTATCTCACCCTTGACTAGGTGGTAGAGAAGGGCCTGAATTGTGGTTCTCCTATGAAAGGACTCACGCCAGATCACAGAGCGCGGCCCGTCGATGACTTCCGCGCTGACTTCCTCACCGCGGTGAGCCGGCAAGCAGTGCATGAAGATTGCATCCGATGCCGTCAGGCCCATGAGATGGGAATTAACTCCAAAAGGTGCCAAGGCGGTAGATTTTTCAGCCCGCTCAGATTCGGCATCACCCATTGACATCCAAACATCCGTGTAGAGAACGCTGGCATCTTTCGCTGCTAGTTCAGGATCGTGGAGGACTTCAACCTTGCCGCCGCTAGCCTCTGCGATCTTTCTCGCTTCTGCCACCACCGCAGCATCCGGTGCCCATTTGCCTTCGGGGGTCGCGGTGACCACATGTGCTCCCATGATGGCGCCCATAATCAGCCACGCATGAGACATGTTATTTCCATCGCCGAGATAGGTAAATTTTCTTCCGGAAATATCTTCCCCGAAAGTTTCACGTATGGTCAGCCAGTCGGCCAGGAGCTGTGTCGGATGATCATCATCGGTGAGGGCATTGATGATGGGAATAGTTGAGAATGTACCCAACTCGTCAACATCGGCTTGGGCAAAGGTTCGGATGATCAGCGCGCTCGCAAATTGGGAGATGACCCTCGCAGTATCTGCAATCGTCTCGCCCCGACCCAACTGCAAATCATCGCCGCGGATGAAGACTGGAGTGCCACCGAGGTGGGCAACGGCGGCCTCTGACGCAAGACGGGTCCGAGTCGAAGGTTTAGTCATATAGATGGCCACTATCCGATTTGCCAGCGCCGTGTGGGCCCCCATCGGATCCTTGGCAAAATCGGCAGCCGTGGAAAGGAGCAGTTCGACGTCTGCTCGAGAGAGGTCGGCGGTGCGAAGTAGGTCCTTCATTTCTTTATCTTATCTTTTTCTTGTTGGGGCAAGTATTCTTTGCGACATGGCAATATTTCCTCGTTCACCCGCTCAAGAAAGCGATACTGACCTACTCACCAAGCCAGAACTTACAGTCGATGACGGCGATCATGATCGATTTGCCCACTATGTGAAAAAAGGGAAGATTGTCGAATCTGCGGTGAGTGGGAAGGCCGTGCGTGCGCTGTGTGGGAAGAAATGGGTGCCTTCTCGTGACCCTGAGAAATTCCCAATCTGCCCAGTATGCAAAGAGATCTATTCAGGTTTGCGACCCGCCCCAGAGGAGGATTAGGTCCCCTCTCGGGGAAACTCTCGGGGAAATTTATGCGAGTGAGGCTCGGTTCTCGCATCTGCGGTGGAATTCGCAACCTTACCCGTTACCCTAAAAACCCTATGCGATCATCCAAGCGCGTCATCGGCCTCAGTGCGTTCTCGGCTGCACTCATGATTGCCATGACTGTCCTCTCTCCGATTTCACCTGGATTGGCGCAATCGCCACCGCGGAAAATCCTCACGGGATGGATTCCCTATTACGGGATGAAGACGGCCTTGCCCGCGGCAGTTGCCAACGGGGATCTCATTAAAGAGGTAATGCCCTTCTGGTACACACTAAAAAGTGAAACCAAAATCACGGACCTTTACACTCCGTCGAATCCAGGCGTTCCCATTGCTATCCCTCTGACCACGATGAGGGATTCAGGTTTTGCGATCATCCCGACTATCACTGATGGAACAAGTAAGTTGACACTGGCAAAACTTCTCTCAGTTCCGAAGACTCGAACACAGGTCGTAAATACCATCACCAATCTTGTTATCGCAAACAATTTCGATGGTATTGATCTGGATTTTGAAGGGTTTGCCTTCTCTGACGGAACGGCATCGTGGTCGGCGACGAGAGTCAATTGGGATGCCTTCATTCTGGAAATGAGCACTTCCTTGCATACTGTCGGAAAATTGCTCTCTGTCACTACCCCTGTTCTTTTCGATCCCGCCACGGGCAAAAAAGGGTACTACGTCTATGACTGGCCAACGATTTCACCAATGATCGATCGCCTTCGGATCATGACATATGACTACTCAACGACTTCTCCCGGCCCCATTGGTCCAATATCGTGGGCGGAGCAGTCTGTTTCCTACGCTGTCTCAGTTGTAGCGGCCTCAAAGGTTTACGTAGGAGTCCCCGGTTACGGGCGCGATTGGGTGACGAGGGTCGATGGGGTCTGCCCCAGTTCAGTTGCCAGCGTCATTGTGCCTGGCGCGAAAGCGGTTCCTGTGATGCGCGATGTGGCAAACCTTGCCGCAAGTTACGGTGCCACACCGACTTATAACAACTCATTCGGTGAGGCGACGTTCACTTATCAGAAAGTCTATTCGGGCTCGTCTAGTAGTGGATTGCCAACATCTTGTACAGCATCTCGGACAGTTTGGTATCAGAATGCGCTGAGTTTCGCAGCACGTGCACAACTTGTTGCGAAGTATCGTCTTGGTGGAATTACTGAATGGACCTTAGGCATGGAAGATCCCACGGCAACCGATGCTGTGCGACAGGTTGCGCAAGCCATCGCACCCGATGCCGTCTTAAGCAGCCTAACCACCGATCAAGACACTGTCGCCTACGGGAATCCAGTGAATGTAAGGGGACTCTTTCAACTTCCAGATAAGACGCCGATTGCCGGAGTCGCAGTTCGACTGGAATTGAAAGAAACGGGCGAGAGCACCTGGCGTGGCATTCTCGATGCAACCACGGGGCCAGACGGCTTGGTTTCTGCCTCCTTGATGCTTGGCAAAAATGCCGCTTTGCGATTTTCAACAGAGGCAACATGGGAGCTGCTGGCCTCGCAAAGTGCGGAAAGGAACCTCGTAGTGGGTCGACTGCTCAACGTTTCGCCGCCGGTGTCGGCATTTGTCGGTCTGCCATTTACCTTTAACGGCGTAGTGCAACCGAAGGAAGCCGGGGTTCTTGTATCACTTGAGACGAACGTTGCAGGCAAGTGGCGCAATCTTGGCAAGGCCGTTGTGACTGATACCGCGGGCCGATTTGTATTTGGGGCTACAGAGAATGTGCGAGGGATAGCCCGCTACCGCATCAGCGTGGCCGGCAATGCGAGTTTACAGGGAACAACAAGCCCTATATTTGCCGTAGTCATTTACTAGACGTTCTACTTGAGGGGTTCTATGTCACAGGCAGAGGGCATGGTCGAAGAACTCAACGCCCCAATGTTTTTCGTTGACCGACCTTGGGTAACAATTGTTTGGGATGATCCGGTCAACCTCATGAGTTATGTGACCTATGTCTTTATATCTCTTTTCAATTATTCGAAAGAGCGTGCCACTGAATTGATGCTCCTAGTACATAACGAGGGGCGAGCCGTAGTTTCTAGCGGAGGACGGGAAGAGATGGAGAGGGATGTCGCCAGGCTTCATGAATATGGGTTATGGGCGACCTTGGCGCGCGATGATAATTAGTATGCCAAATGTAATCGAGGTGCATCGGTGACCACCTTCAAGGGGTTTGTGAGATTCAGCGAGGACTCATACATCTTGGAAATATCTGAAAGTGAGAAGGATGTTTTAATCAACTTGTGCGGACAGTTGATCGAGATTTTGGCGCAGCGGGTGGATGGGACACATACCGATCCGTTGGCGAAAATGGTTGGCATCACCGGGCATGACTCACCACCCGATGATGAAGTGTTGTTGCGTCTACTTCCGAATGCCTATGCCGATCCGGTGGACTCTTCCGAATTTCGACGCTACACAGAGTCGGATCTGCGGGCGAAGAAAGCCCAACACTCGATGCTCATTCGCACTGCGTTGATGGAGATGGAAAGCGGAAACGTCATGCTTGATTCGGAGGGCGCACTCGCATGGTTGGGCGCGTTCAATGACATTCGACTGGCTCTTGGCGTGAGGCTTAACGTGGATGAGAATTCCCACGAACGTCTAGAATTACTCTCTCCCGATGACCCGATGCAGGCGGTTTTTGCCGTGTACTCGTGGCTTGGATGGTTGCAGGAGAGTTTGGTCCAAGCCCTCATGGAGGAATTCGAAGTTGAAGGGGAAGAGAGTTGAGTCTTGAAATCTCGCGAAGTTTTGTGAATGCGATCTTGGAGCAGTCGCGAGTTGAATATCCTGATGAAGCCTGTGGCGTCATTTTGGGACCAGCCGGGTCCGGCAAGGCGGTGCGTATCAAACCCATGGTTAACGCCGCGCACTCGCCGACGTTTTACGAGTTTGACCCCAAGGACTTATTGGCCCTGTACCGCGAAGTCGATGATCTGGATGAGGAGATAGTCCTCATCTATCACTCCCATACCGAGACGGAGGCACATCCGTCCCGCACGGATATTGCATATGCAGGAGAACCTGGCGCCCACTACGTGCTCGTTTCCACTCGCAAGGAGATCGCCCCTGAGACCGAATTCCGCTCGTTTCGGATCATCGAAGGCGTGGTGAGCGAGGAGGATGTGCTGATTACCGAATAAGGGCAAAGGTGGCAATAATTACGCCATGTCAATCGAAGTTCGAATTCCGACGATCTTGCGCCCGTTTACGAAAGATCAAAAAGTTGTCTCAACCACCGGCTCAACCCTCTCCGAGGCAATTGCCAACCTCCAAGCCCAATACCCAGGAATAAGCGAACGACTCCTTGAGAACGGAGCATTGCGAAGATTTATAAATGTCTACGTGAACGACGAGGACGTTCGGTTTTCAGGTGCGCTTGAGAGCGCGTTAAAGCCAGGCGACTCGATAACGATTCTCCCTGCAGTCGCAGGCGGCTGAATTTGGCAAGGTAGGCTGAGCCCGTGAGCGATGCCCCCATTGGAATATTCGATTCCGGGGTAGGGGGATTGACCGTTGCTCGAGCAATACTTGATCAACTTTCTAACGAATCAACTTTGTATATCGGTGATACGGCGCGCGGTCCTTACGGTCCACGGCCCCTGGCCCAGGTTCGTACCTTCGCTCTAGAGTCCCTAGATTTCCTTGTCGAACAAGGCGTGAAGGCCCTTGTCATCGCCTGCAACACTGCAAGTGCCGCGATGCTGCGAGATGCTCGGGAGCGGTACTCCGTGCCGGTCATTGAAGTTATCCAACCGGCGGTTCGTCGTGCAGTCGCGGCCACGCGCAGTGGAAGAATTGGCGTAATCGGCACTGCGGCCACTATCGATTCCAAGGCTTATCTGGATGCATTTGCCGCGGCGCCTCAGTTGGAGATCACCTCCGTTGCATGCCCGCTCTTTGTGGAATTTGTTGAGCGCGGTGAAACATCGGGTCCCGAGATCACCGAAATTGCCAGAGAGTATTTGGCGCCCATAATGGCTGCGGAAGTGGACACCCTGGTTCTTGGTTGCACGCACTATCCATTGCTTACGGGTGTTATTTCCTACGTCATGGGCAACGGTGTTTCCTTTGTCTCAAGTGCTGAGGAGACAGCCAAGGATCTCTACAGGGTGCTGGTTGAGAATTCTTTGCTCCGCGCTGGGCAGGATCGTCCTGCTACCCATCGCTTCTTGGCCACCGGCGATGCCCGGTCTTTTGAAAAACTGGCACGCAGATTTCTTGGTCCTGAAGTGGGACAAGTTGAACATCAAGAATTGTCCTAGGAGAGGAAAAAGATGTCCCGTATCGATGGAAGAGAGAACTCCGACCTGCGTCAGATCACTTTCACGCGCAATTGGCTAGACCACGCCGAAGGCTCGGTGCTCGTGGAATTTGGAAAGACGCGCGTTCTCTGCGTAGCGTCCTTCACTCCCGGCGTTCCGCGTTGGCTTAAAGACAGCGGCAAAGGATGGGTTACATCCGAATATGCGATGTTGCCTCGTGCAACTCACACGCGCTCGGATCGCGAGAGCGTCAAGGGCAAACTTGGCGGGCGCACCCAGGAAATTTCTCGACTGGTAGGTCGATCTCTCCGTTCGATTGTCAATATGAAGGAGCTCGGCGAGAACACGATCGTGATCGACTGTGACGTCTTGCAGGCCGATGGCGGAACACGCACCGCCGCCATTACCGGCGCATACGTTGCGTTGGTAGATGCGATCGCATGGGCCAAGGAGAAGGGCTTTATCTCCGCAAAGGCGAATCCGCTTTCAGATTCCGTTGCCGCCATCAGCGTTGGCATCATCGATGGAGTTCCGATGCTCGATCTTTGTTATGAAGAGGATGTCCGCGCTGACACCGATATGAATGTCATCTGCAGTGGTGATGGACGTTTCATCGAAGTTCAAGGAACCGCAGAAGGTCAGCCTTTCGATCGTGCATTGCTGGACGGACTACTTGATCTTGCGGTGGCTGGGTGTAAGGACCTCACCGCCCTTCAGGCAGCCGTTCTAGCCAAGTAGATTGACGTTATGAGTTCTATCAAATTGGTTCTGGCTACCCGAAATCCGGGAAAGATAGTGGAATTTCGACGCATTCTTGGAGAGTTACACCCTGCCGCCATCGACCTTGTTGGGCTTGAGCATTTTCCGGATTTGCTAGACGTGGAAGAAACTGGCGATACATTTTTTGAGAATGCACTTCTCAAGGCGCGGACGGTATGTCTGGAGACGGGCCTTGCATCTATTGCCGACGACAGCGGCCTCTGCATCGACGCCTTGGATGGAGCCCCTGGCGTACTTTCGGCTCGGTGGGGTGGAGTTCACGGAAATGACGCGGCCAACATTGAAAAGGTACTCGTGCAATTGGCTTCCGTTCAGGAGAGCGAGCGAGGCGCCCATTTCACCTGCGTCACCGCATTTGTCATGCCCGATGGCAGAGAGAGCACGGCCGAGGGGATTTTGTCAGGGGAGATTTTGAGGAAACCGATTGGTAACCATGGATTCGGCTACGACCCGATCTTTCGTCCAGCGGGAAGTGAGTTATCACTTGCCGAATTGGATGCGCGGAAGAAGGACTTGATAAGCCACAGGGGGCAATCTCTTCGAGCAATGGCACCACGGGTAGCCGCAATGCTTGGAACCCTGGGGTAGCCTTCTCCCATAAGTGTGCGTTTCCTAGCGTACGTACTGCTACCCAAGGAGTGACTGTGGCTGTAAAGAAAGCAACCGCTAAGAAGTCAGTGGCCAAGAAAGCTGCGGCGAAGGCGCCAAAAAGGGCCACGCGGAAGAAAGCAACCGCTAAAAAAGCCACAGCTAAAAAGGCCACAGCTAAAAAAGCCACAGCTAAAAAGAGTGCGGTGAAAAAGACCGCCAAGAAGGCAGCGAAAAGAACTGCTTCGAAAAAGAGTGTGGAGACAATCTTTATCCCGGAGGCGCCGATTGCTGCCCAACGAAGTGGCAGAGTAGAGATCGTTTCCACTCCAGCCCCGGTACATCCCTTAGTTGCGTCAACGCCGTCAACGCCACGAACTCCACCAGCGAGTGCTGGGATAGCGCCAGCGCCGGAGAAGAAGCCAGGTGCTTCGGGTCGTGTGATATTCGCTGTAGCAGTGGGAATTATTCTTCTAGGCTTGATCGTCTGGGCAAAGGGGCACAACTCGAATTCCGATGTGAAGGCCTCTCCAACTCCGACCGCAACTGCATCTGTGACTCCTACTGATACGGCCTCTCCAACTCCGAGTGCAACAGGTACTTCGGCAATTATTACCGCCCATGAAGCGCCCCAAGGCGTCGTTGCGCATTACACCCCAGCTGGTGCAACGATCTTCTGGAAGGCACCAACTGCTGTGGATGGTCTTAGCGGATACAGC
Organism: Actinomycetes bacterium; assembly: GCA_031360585.1. Classification (GTDB taxonomy): domain Bacteria; phylum Actinomycetota; class Actinomycetes; order Nanopelagicales; family Nanopelagicaceae; genus QYPT01. The sequence goes on from JANMBV010000024.1 coordinate 29,407, forward strand.
GTTGAGATTTCTGTAAGCAACGGTCCATGGAAATTGATTTCAACCGTTCCGGCTGCTCAGTTCTCACTAGATGTGAAGAAAGTGGGCGCTGCAGGTTGGACATCATTTAAGGTCTCAAGTGTCTACACAGATTCCAAGACCGTAGCCGCGAAAGCATTTGGGCTTCCCGGTACTTTCTCCTAAACTCACATGAATTGAAAATAGCGCTCACATAGAAATGTGCGAGGTCTATTTTATTAAATCTGGTTTCAGTACCGACATTATTGCGTCGACATAAGCGGTGATGCCATCCGGAACTAGGTGAACCCCATCTGGCCCGAAATATTCAGGATGACCCGATGAAATCTTTCGCCAGTCGACGACGTTGGTCTTCGGAAAGTTTTTGGCGTATTCTTCGATCAGCGCGTCATTGGCATCCCGCCAGGGCCGCGGAACCGCAGTGTTTACCAAGATAATTTGCGGTTGATCTTTGATTTCCTCAAATACTGCCGCAACCTCTTCGCGAGTGAGCCGGTTGTTGTTTCCTAAATCCAATATCACGGGTGAGTGTGCCATGGTCACTTTGTCGTGGTGCAGGACGGTAATGAGCTCGCCAGCTTGGCGACCTACTCGAGCGTTGACCAGTCCGATCGGAACATGTTTGCTGAGATCGTAGCGAATCCCCAGGATCACCGAATCTCCGGTCAGCCAAACTGAAGTCTTCGTTGGACTCGGAATTTGTACCTCGGTTATCGGTGTGACAAGACTCGTCTTGAGGGCTGCGCGTGCGCGAGAGTCATAGCTGAGGGCATTCGCACTGACCAATGAAGTCGCGATGATGATTGCCAGCAATCCGGCTAGGACAGAACTCTTCTGTCGCACGCGCACTTTCTTTGTTCGATACTTCATCCCCTTGAACCATGATTCAACTGCCCCTGATCGGATGGGCAATTCAATCCACCGTAGTGAAATGTCGGCAAGGGCGAAAACGATAAGTATTCGCAGCGCGTACAGAGCCCATGTCGCACCCGCGAGATCGACGGAGGGTCGAGTAACTTGGAAAATTATCCAGTGCCAGAGATAAATGGCATATGACCGTTCTCCGACCCAGAGGATCGGTTTAGTGCTTAATAGCGGAGCGAATCGTGATGCAGGATGAACCAGGGATGTAATAATTGCGCAACCAAAAAGCCCCGCTAACGGGAAGGCGATTCGATAGAGCGTGGCATCAGTTTCATTGATAAAGAGAAAACAGGCGACAATTCCTAGCAGGCCGATGACACCTATCCCATCGACAAAATCCTGTGCTCGTTGTGAGATCTTCGTGCTGAGATTTTGCGGGACCCAGCTAACTGCCAATGCGGCACCAAGAAAGAGCCCAATGCTGTGTGTATCGGTTCCAAAGTAAACGTGGCTGACGCTTTGCGTATTAGTTGAATCCAGACGCATCGAAAGAATCAGTAAGGCCAGGCCGGAAATAGTCGCAATGCCAATTGCCGCACCGGGGATCATCTTCTTTCCATATTGCTTAAGTACCAATAGGAGTATCAAAGGCCAGACCAAATAGAATTGGCTCTCTACGGCCAGCGACCACGTGTGCTGAAGGAGAGGAGGTCGCCCGATCGCCTCAAAATAGTCCTGATGACGGTAAACTAGAGCCCAATTCATCGAGCCTGTCAGCACAAAGGGGATATCGGTGAGGAATCGCTTGATTGCTTCCGGCGCCCAAACACCCACGAATAGAGCAGTCGAGACCATCATGAAAAGTAGTGCGGGTAGTAATCGCCGAATTCGGGCAGCGTAGAATCCACGCAGATCTAAGCCGCCGCTTCGTTGAATAGAGTCAAGAAGAAGCCGAGTGATCACGTAACCGGAGATCACGAAGAAGAGGTCTACACCGAGAAATCCGCCCGGGATCCAACTAAAGCCCAAGTGGTAAAGAAGGACAGCGACAACGGCGACCGCTCGTAGGCCATCAATTGCGGGAATATGGCGGATACTTCGTTTGGCGGCCACGCCAATTACTTCCGCTTGACGGCAGTTTTCTTTATCGCTTTCTTTGCGGGTTTGTGAGGTGCGTCGAGGGCGGGCTTAGTTCGCTCGCTGACAATTTTTATCGGTCCGTTCCTGACGACCGTGTCATCAGCATTGAGGCTTTCGACAACGTTCTTTTGAAGTTGGGTCAAATGTTGAAAGGCGGATTCTAATCTCGAGCGTGATTGGTGGATGGCACTTTCGGCTGCGTCCAGAGACTGGACTTGAACTTTGTAGAGTCGCTCGGCCTCAGAGATCACGCCGGAAAGCCACTGGCGATACTCTCGGATGTCGTGGGTCGCCTCTCCAATGATGCGATCGCCTTCGCGTCGTGCCGTTGTGGTGAGGTGGACCGCTTCGCGCCTCTTGTTCTCCAGAAGAGTCTCGGCTTCAAGTTCGATTTTCTCGCGCAGTTCTTGTGCTTCGGTTTCGGCAGCCTGCAGATATTTGCGCCCGCGCGTTTCGGCGCCGGTGAGCAGGGATTTAGCCTTCTGCTCGGCGCCTTCCACTGTCTCCTTAGCCGTGCGTGCCGTGTCATTGAGAACGCGATCGGCCAACGCTTGTGCTTTTGCCTCGCGCAACTGTGCCGACTTGATGATGGTCATCGCCGTCTCTGTTGCCAGGATTTCGAACTCTTCCTTTGATAAAGCGGTAATGTCGCGACGAGCACGAAGGTCGGATAACTGGGCTTCGAGTTCTCTTATTCGGTCCACTGATCCGGGAGCGTTTGTTTCTTCGCCTTTAAATCCGACCCAGTTAAGGAAGGAACTCTTCTCACTCATTGCCACAGGCCCCTTGTCGCTAATTTCCCATAGGAGGACAGGTTAGAGCAACAAGGGAAGTCGTCAAAAGTGCCCGATTTGTGAAGTGCGAAATGGCCTCATTTCTGGCGATAGATGGCGATAGATACCCCTATGTATTGGGAAATCCATGCGGCTATGACAAATATATGGAAAAGCTCGTGGAAGCCGAAATATCGTGCATATCGACCCGGGCGTTTGAGCGCGTAGAAGACTGCGCCGAGAGAATAGAAGAGTCCTCCTAAGAGGATTGGAATAAGAATCCAGAGACCTCCGGTGCGAAACATCGCAGGAGCGAAAACGATGGCTCCCCATCCCAATAACAGGTAGTTCGCGACGTAGAGCCAGCGAGGAGCATTGAGCCAGAAGACGCGTAGACCTACTCCAAGGATGGCGCCACTCCACATGACCGAAAGCAAGATTGTCCGATCCCGACCATCCAGAAGTGTCACTGCAAATGGAGTGACCGAACCGGCGATGAGCAGATTGATGTTGGCATGATCCCATCGACGCCAGATCTTCTTTTTCGCAGGGCTCCACTTCACCCGATGGTAGATCGCCGAAACGGTGAAGAGCGTTATCGCTGTCAAAGAATAGAGAGCCACCGCAAACTTGAGTGAGTCCTTGCTCAAAATAAAAAGTACGAGTGATGCCACGAAGACAACAGGCGCCGCGCCTAAGTGAAACCAACCACGAAGTTTCGGTGGTGGTACCTCTGGAGGCGCTTCCTTTACTGACTTCATATCCGTGGAGTCTACGCCCCAAACTTCAAATGCGGGAAGGGCGAGGTATGTAAGGAATACTCCATCCGCGCAATTGATGGTGACTACTCAAGGCCAGAGACCACGAGTATTTATGATGAGTGGGGCGAGATGGCCCCCGAGATTCGTGATCTGGCCATCACTCGTTGGCTCATCGACACCGAGTAGAGTCAGTTCGTGGCTTGATATTTCAATCCTCTAACAGATTTCAACATCAATGGAAGCAGCGCCGCCACCAAAGTGATACTCGCGGCGATCACGAGGGTACGTGGTGTTCCGATCCAGCTCGCGACGGGACCGGCGAAAGCAATGCCAATTGGGGCCAGCGCATATGAGCCGAATGCATCATAAGAAACGACTCGTGAATATGACTCCTTGGGAATATGTAATTGCATGGAAGTTCCCCAGACTACGGTGAAGATTTCGACCGCGACCCCTGCGACGAATGCACCGAGTAAGACAATTGGTAGGGAGAGTTCGAATCCCATCGAATAAATCCAGATCGGGACAAGTGCGATGGAAAGCATCCCGAGTACGAGGGGGCGGGAGAAGTGAATCTTGAACGAGGCAATTCCACCGGCGATCATCCCGACTGTGATTGCGGCGAGGTTAAGGGACCAGTTGCGCGGCCCATGGCCACCGGAGTTGTATGCCAATGGGCCCAAGACCGAAAGCGTTGCTTCGAAGCAGAAGTTCATGAAAGTAAAACCAATGACGACCGCCACGACCCAGGATCTTGAGATGAATTCGTGCCACCCAATTTTTAGATCATGGAGCATCGAATTTTTCTCACGTTCAGGCATTGCAGGCAGGTTGATGTTCCACACGAGCAATCCGGCAATCATGAAAGTAATCGCGTCGACGAGGAGCGCCCACCCGGAGCCGAATAGTGTCACGACAGTCCCGCCAACGAGTGCGCCGAAGACGAAACCAAAATTGCTCAAGAGCCCAACCACGGCATTTCCTTTTTGAAGAGATTCTTTGGGGAGTATCTCCGGAAGAACCCCAGACATTGCCGGCCACCAGAGGGCATTGAGTATTCCAAATAAGCCACCCATAAGGCAGAGAAGGGGTACGTTGGCGAATCCTGCGATGAACGAGATAGCGCTAGTTCCGGCGATGAGGCTCCCGATTACATCACTGCCACCCACGATGCGATTTCTTTTGAATCGATCTCCGATAACTCCGCCAAGGAGCATGAAGATAATCATGGGGGCAATGCGCGCTGTCATCACCAAACTCAGATCTGTGCCCGTTGCGCCCTTCAATCCCAAGACACCATAGGCAAGAGCAATGGGGGAAAGGCCGTTTCCCACGTTGGATATGAAGCGCGAGAAGATTAAGGGCAGAAAGCCCTGGAATCCAGAGAGTTCGCGAAGGTCGCTAAACATTCTCTACCAAGAACGTGTACATCGCGTTTCTATCGATTGGTTCGTACCCGATCCTCTGATAGATGCTATTGCTCGTAGGGTTGGCAGCATCGGTGTAAAGCATGACCTTTGCACCCTGTTCGACCAATTCCTGCGATAACTTCGCGGTGAGCGCCCCTGCATAACCATTGCGACGGTGCTCTGGCGGCGTGTAAACAGGACCAATACGCGCAATGGCTCCACCTGGCGTATCAACGAGTGCGGCGTGTCCTGCCAAGCAGACTTTCTCGCCCTCGACCGACCAGAAGCGGTAGGAGTTGCGGCCTAATCCCGCGTTGATTGACCCTGGCGGATTGGGCATAAAGACACCGGTGTCTTTGCCGAATCCGAGGTACCACGAGAAGATGATTTCGTAGTCCTGCGGAGAGGCAGCCGTCATCACGCCATTGACAGAAGGGACAGACAATTCGTTGAGAGCATATAGAAGGTGTTGCTCCTCCATTTCTGCTTTGCGAGTGGACCCTTGGCTGTGCGTGCCTCGGTACTCTTCAATGAATCTTTCGACCACGGCAGTTGGTCCTGAGACACTGGGAAGTCCATCGTCTTGGCGTGAAATGGCTCGAGCTAATTCAGAGATTGCATTCATCGGCATGGGCGAGAGAACCATTCCGTGCGGAGCCGTTCGCATGGCCGCTCCAATTGTCTGACCCTGGTTATCGGTGAGCACCCACCAGAGGTAGGCGTCGTACGTGACACTTCCGTCCGCAACCGCCGTCGCTACGCTTCCCAAAATGTTTGTTCTGAATGGATCAGCAGCCCGCAGCAACTGAGTGCGAAGTAAGAAGTCTTCGGCCGAAGTTAGGAGCTCAATTCGCATGCGCAATTATGTCACGCAGAGAATATCTCCCGGATGGATAATTTCCGAGAATATTCAATTGAACCGTAGCGGAAGAGGCGGACGGCCAGGCGAAGAATAATTGCGGCAAGTACCCACAATTCGACCACCACAACAATTCCTTGCCATAGCGGAAGGGTTCCAAATCCGTTTCGGAGCATTCCCGTGACGGGGGCTGAGTACGGAAAGTAGGAGAAAATTTGAACGATGAGCGCCTGGGGATCGCTGGCAATGAGAGAGAAGATATAAAAGGGAATGAAAATTAGTGTCATGAGTGCTCCAAAGATTGGGCCCGCATCTTTTGCGGTTGGCATGGCCGCCCCTAAAGCAACCAAGGTGCCGGTGAAAAGGGCGAATCCCCCAAGAAGCATCAAGGCACCCAGCGTCATTTGCTGCGGATCGAAGACCAGATGAGAGAAATCGATATTTGGAAGGCGGAGGTCGTTTCTAAAGAATATGTATCCGATGACAATGGGTAGAGCAAAAATCGTCATTTGCAGGACACCGAGCATAAAGAGAGAGAGAACTTTTCCTAGAACCAAGTTAGTCGGATTAATAGTCGTCAGGATCATCTCTGTCACTCGATTCTCTTTCTCATCGAGTGTCGATGTGAGCATTTGATTCCCAAGAAGAATGATGATGATGTAGAAGATGACAAGAAAGAGCATCGAAGGGATAAGTGAGTTTAATCCTCCAGATATCTTGCCATCTTTGAAAGTGCTGGTATTTGATTTGATGCCACCGCGGTTGATGGCGGCGAGTTCGGCTGATCCAATTTTTGTCTCGACACTCTTTTGCAAAATCAAGAGAGCAACAGATGAGTATTTCCCATTTTCAAAAACCCCTTTGTCGATTCCGTAGATGGCAATCGGAGATTGGGATGGGTCAAGCGGGTAGGCAAAGAAAGCATCAATCTTTCCGGATTTGACTAAAGAGATTCCAACGTCGGCGCTGGGCGCCAATCTGCCTCTGAGACTAGCAACGGCATTTGCATCAATGAGGCCTGAGTTGTCGATATATTCGAAGGAGAAATGCGCGTTCTTCTGGTTCTTGGAAGACTTCGAAGAATTTTCACTCGAGACGACCACAAGGGCGAAGATTACGGCGATCATCAAAGGCATTGCCAGCATTCCTATCCAGAATCTTCGCTTCTTTATGGTCCGCATGACTTCAAAGGTGATCACGTTACCGAGATTGTGAAGGCCCATCATCAACCTGCATCCTTGAGATCTTCTTTACCGTAGATTTCAATGAAGATATCATCGAGGGATTTTCGCGCCGGGGTAAATCTGCTGATGCTTACGCCCGCATCCATGAGATCGCACAGGATCCCCGCTGAATCTGCCCCCGTAGTCACCTCGAGTTTTGCGCTGGAATCACCGTCTTCAATGACTTTGTATTTCACAGATGGGGGAATCTTTCCTCTGTGCTCGATGTGGATCACAATGTTTCCGAATTCGTCCTGCACCTCTTCAACAGTGCCATAGGCACGGCTTACGCCATCTCGAAGAAGAATGATTCGATCGCAGAGCCGCTCAACTTCCTCCATCTGGTGAGTGACCATGAGTACTGTGGAGCCGATTTTTTTCTGCGCATCGATGATGTCCATAAGCAGGCGCCTATTCACCGGGTCGAATCCTTTTGTCGGCTCATCAAGGATGAGAAGTTCAGGGTTGTCCATAATGGTCACGCCCAGTTGTATCTTCTGTTGTTCGCCACTTGATAATTTGTCCACTGAAATTTTCTCTTTATCTGCCAGTCCTACCTGATCGAGGTAGTCGATAGACCATTTGTAGGCCGAACCACGACTTAGCCCCTTCAGTTTTCCAAAATAGACCATGACATCGATCACGGATTCTTTTTTGTAAAGCCCTCGCTCCTCTGGAAGGTAACCCAGTTTGATCCCATTTTCAGGTCGGAAGGCGTGTCCGTTTATTTGGAGGGTTCCTTTAGTGGGCAAGTAGATTCCCAAAAGTGCTCGAATAGTTGTCGTCTTTCCAGACCCATTGCTCCCTAGGAGTCCGAATGTTTCGCCGGCGTAAATATCGAAAGAAAGATCTCTAATTACGTTCTTCTTGCCGAAGTCCATTCCAAAATGTTCGACGTGGACAAGGGGCGCTGCTTCGCTCATGACATCCACGGCAATCCCTCAGTCGCGATCGGTGGTTCCATCGAGGAGTTCGCGATAAATGTCCAAGTGCCCGGCATGTCTGGCGATTTCCTCAATCAAATGGAGGTAGATCCAACGAAGGGAGGGATGCTCGTTCCCACTCTTTGCCAAACTAGAAATGTCGTCTAGTTCATACTCTTCGCATATCGCTCGCGATCGGGCGCAAGCGTTGTCGTATTCGTTGAGCAGGGATTCAACCGTTTCTTCTGGGCCGATTTCGAATTCGCCGTCGGGGTTCTCGTCAGTTGAATTTCCCGTCCAGTCTTCACCATTAAATATCCTGCAAAACCACCAACCCTCAACTTCGGTGAGATGTTTCACCAGGCCCGCGACGGAGGTCGGAGTGCTGCCCAACCTTTTCTTTGCCAAATTGAGGGAAAGACCTTCGACTTTGTGACGTACCGCAAGGCGGTTATGTTCCAGATGAGCTTCAAGAAGTTCTCGCTCCGAGCCTGAAATGGGAGGATATTTTGGTTTGGACATCGTTTGGTTACTTGTGTCTGGGTCGAAAATTCAGCGCGCCGAGAACAACGTACGCGTAGGCGATCACGAAAGCAGGGATCGCATTCCAGCGTTCGATGGGATTCCTGGACATCAGATTTATCACGGCGCTGAGCCCGGAAAGAATCAAGAAGATTCGCGCTAGGAGATAGCTTGTGTTGGACCAGGCACCGCTGCGTTTGAAGAGTTGGACCACGAAAAAGAGTTGAAAGAGCACAATGAGGGTTTGCACTCCATATGTGAACCGAAGTGCACCCGAAAACGAGTGAAGCCCTCCACCAGCAACTCGTGGAGCTACCGAGAGGAAATTGAGAGCCACAGACGCCGTCAGATAGAACATCCAGGCCAGGGAGAGGAGAGAGAGGACGAGGACAATCTTCTGTTTCATGGCGTTCCGATTCTCGTGATGGGCATTGACGAACTTACCTCAAGAGGTCCACGAAAGGACGTCTTTCACCGTTTGAACCTCGCGCTGGGGATAATCGCTCCATATCGGAGCCAAGTATCTCTCCGAGATTTCAAGGAGACGCCTTCCGGCCTCCTCCGGTTGTTGAGCGGTGGCGTCAGCGATGACTGTTCCGACAAGGGGATGGGCGAATTCAAAGCGTCTCGAGACGTCCAATTTGTCCAGTTGCGGATCAGCCGGGAGTTGCCGTGTCAATACTTTCAACAAAGCTGTCGCAGCGGTGCCTCGAATCCCTTGCCCCGCAGTGAGTAATTCACCGCGTCTGGCACGACCAACTTGTATGACTAGCACCGACAGAAAATGCCTAAAGTCGGCCAAATCATCGCCGACCACCACTTCTGGCAGGCGGCTTTTCGCGACGAAGAGTGCCATTTGTACCTCTTCGCCGCCGTAGGCGAGTCGGTGATGGTTCACGGTGCATCCGCGAAGTTCGGCACAGTCGAAAATTGCAAACTCAAGAACATCGCCGGAGTTGTAGACGACTTTCAAACCGTGTTCTGTCTCTCGGAACCAGAAAGCGATCGATTCTGAATTCGGCAACCAAGATAAGTCTCTTCGCAAGGGCTCTTGCTCGCCTGATTGAGTGATCACAAAGAAGTCATGGTCGCTCCATTCGTCGACTCGTTCGGTTTCGGCGGTTGATCCGACTAGCACTAAACCGATTATTTTGGGGTGTTGAATGCAAGAATTGGTTAGTGAATTTGAATACTCTATGAAACGCGAGAGCGTGTTCTGAGAAGTCATTATCGGATACTAACGGCGCGCGATGTCGGTGTCTTCATTTTCTTCCGACTCTGTACTACGGTGGCGTTATGACAATGGAGTCACCCATGGCAACCGCCCTTGCCCAATTACGGCGAGCAGTAGATCAATTACAACTCTCAGAAAATGAATGGAAAACCCTCTCGACACCGAGGCGAATTCTGGAAGTAGCTGTCCCGCTTCGACGAGATGACGGCAGAGTCGAAATTTATAAAGGATATCGAGTCCAATATTCCACTACGCGAGGCCCTTCCAAAGGGGGAGTTCGCTTTCACCAAGACATTGATTTGGAGGAAACCGTAGCCCTTGCCATGTTGATGACATGGAAGTGCGCGCTCACGAATTTGCCCTACGGGGGCGCAAAAGGGGGCGTCGCCGTAGATGTTCGCACCCTCTCTCTTGAAGAGAACGAGAGGCTCACTCGTCGCTACACCTCGGAGATATTGCCCTTCATCGGGCCAGAGAAAGATATTCCAGCCCCCGATGTCGGAACCGACGAGCGCAATATGGCGTGGATGATGGACACGTATTCTGTAAACGAAGGCTTTGCCGTACCGAGTGTTGTTACAGGTAAGCCGATTGTTCTGGGTGGTTCCTTAGGAAGAAATTCAGCGACCGGTGACGGAGTTGCCATCTCTACTCGCGAGGCGTTGAAGATGAGAGGGATCAATCCGCAAGGCGCAACCGTTGCAATCCAAGGATTTGGCAAAGTCGGCTATTGGGCGGCGATTGCCTTAGAGAAGATGGGATTGCGAGTCGTAGCCGTCAGTGACGTTAGTGGCGGAGTAACAGGATTCAAATCGGTTGATGAAGTCTTTCAATATTCCCAGAGCAACGGCACGGTAATCGGAGCACCCGGTACTGACCATCTCACCAATCAGGAGCTTCTTGGTCTGGACGTTGATGTACTTATCCCCGCAGCGCTTGCAGATTCCATAACGCATTCGACGGCTCCCAGCATCAAGGCCAAGGTGGTTGTCGAGGGTGCTAACGCTCCGACGACTCCGGAGGGAGATGCCATCATGAACGAGAACGGCATCCTCGTCGTTCCAGATATCTTGGCGAATTACGGCGGCGTGATCGTTTCCTACTTTGAGTGGGTGCAGGACAAGCAGAATTACTTCTGGAGTGCTGAAGACGTTCGTGAGAATCTCAACAAGATATTAATGAAATCAATTGTCGAAGTTGAAGATTTAGCGAAAAAGAAGGAAGTCACCTGGCGGGAGGCGGCGCATATGTTGGGCGTAGCACGAGTGGCAGAAGCACACAGACTGCGAGGGCTCTATCCATGAGCAGTGATTCGAGTCAATGGGCCTTTGAAACGCTGCAGATACATGCAGGTCAAACACCTGATCCGGTAACAGGATCCCGAGCCCTCCCCATTTATCAAACGACCGCATATCAATTCCGCGATACTCAACATGCAGCAGATGTGTTTGGTATTGCTGAGGCCGGATATGTCTACACCCGCATAAATAATCCGACGCAAGATGTAGTGGAACAACGTCTGGCCGCATTGGAAGGCGGCGTCGGTGCACTTCTTGTCGCATCTGGGATGGCTGCAACCGCCATCGCAATTATGAACGTGGCACAAGCTGGTGATCATATTGTTGCAAGCCCGCACGTTTACGGCGGTACGTACAATCTGTTTAATTTCACCCTTCCCAAATACGGAATTGATGTCACTTTTGTCGACGATGCTCAAGACATGGAGGCATGGCGCCGAGCAGTTCGGCCAAATACGAAGGCGTTCTTTGGCGAGGGTATTTCAAATCCTCAGGCCATTATGATCGACATTGAGGCCATCGCTAAAGTCGCGCACGCTGCAGGTCTTCCCTTGATGATTGATAACACGATTGCAACTCCGTACATGACCAAGCCCATCGATTATGGCGCTGACGTCGTCACGCACGCCGCAACAAAATTCCTCTCCGGCCACGGCACCGCGATGGTGGGAGCAATTATCGATTCGGGAAATTTTGACTACGCAAAGTACCCAGAGAGATTCCCTGGATTCAATAAACCAGATGAGAGTTACAACGGACTGGTATATGCCAAGACGCTGGGCGTGGGTTCTGCAGTGGGCGCGAACGTCGCATTTATCTACAAAGCCCGGCTCCAATTATTGCGAGATATTGGGGCATCGGTTTCACCGTTCAATGCCTGGTTATTGGCACAAGGCCTAGAGACACTGAGTTTGCGTATGGATCGCCATGTTGAGAATTCGCAGGCAGTTGCAGAATGGCTTGAGAAGCATCCTCAAGTAGATCGCGTGAGCTATCCGGGCCTGCTTTCCGCACCGTTGCATCATCTTGCGAAGAAATACACACCGAAGGGACCCGGAGCTGTCATGTCCTTTGAACTAAAGGGTGGCCTTGAAGCCGGCCGAAAGTTTGTCGAAGGGCTCAAGATGTTCAGCCACGTGGCCAACATCGGTGACGTTCGATCATTGGTCATCCATCCAGCCTCGACGACCCATTCGCAATTGCACCCCGATGAACAACTCCACGCCGGAATCACACCCGGGATGGTTCGTTTGAGTATCGGCCTTGAGAACATCGTCGACATCAAAGTCGATCTTGAGTTGGGGTTTGCCGCCGCTAAGAAATAGAGATCATTTCTCGTCTTCGCGGGTTGTATAGATTCGATAGCGAACCTCTTCGAGTTGGCATCCGTCTATCTCTGCAAGTTTTGTCGCGCCGTCCACAGTGAACCCCAGGCTTTCATAGAATCTCCTGCCGCGAATGTTGTCTTCCAGTACCCAGAGTTCCAGTCGTTGCGCGGTATCTGGTACCTCTTTCATAACTGCACGAAATAGTGCCGTGCCGATTCCCTTTCCCCAATATTCAGGCGTCAAATAGATTGCGTAGAGTTCGTGCACTCTATCTTGATCGAAATCTTCATCTCTCGAGGGACCGATACTTGCAAAGCCAGCAATTTCGTTCTGGGAGTTCGCTGCGACATAGACGACTCCTCTGGCGCGAGAGGAGAGGATTGCATCCCAACGTATCTTTCGATCTTCCCACTGGAGCGCAGCTAGCCATTCGTCAGGCAGGAGCCCACGGTAGGCACTCTGCCATGAGCGGGTGTGAACACGGGCGATACCTTCAGAATCGGATAGCTCAGCAACTCGTATGTGAAAAGAATCAACCATTGAAGCTGAAAATATGGCCCCAGTGTTCGACCACTGGAGGGTGGGCGAAAAATGGTCCGATCATTTCGCGCCATTGAGCAAAGGATTGGGACTTTCGGAATGTCTCCGTGTGGTCCTCGAGTTTGTCCCAGTGAACGATGAAGGTATAGACGTTTGGTCGTTCCACCCCTTTTAGTAGTTCGTAATCGTGAAATCCGGGGGATTTGGAAAGTACCGTCTCGACGGCGACTTCGATCGCCGCTTCGAATTCCAAGACGTGCTCCGAAATGATTTCTATGGTTGCAATTTCGGTAACCATCAGTTAGCCCCATTCTTCGTCGGTCATCCCAGAGATAGATAGATAAGCCCAATGATAACGACCACGATGCCAGTCCAGCCACGAGCGTTGATGGCCTCACCGAGAACAACGGCCGCCAACAAAGTTGCTGTGGCGGGTTCCGCCAGAATAAGAGTGGAAGCCGTACTCGCTCGAACCTTGGCTAGTCCGTAGGCATAGGCGATATACGCGACGGCAGTTGGAACCAGTCCCAACCAGAAAATCATCAACAAGCCCTTCGGTGTTACAAGCCAATGCATATTGCCAACGAAGAGCAGTGGTGTGGAGAGGATTGCACCCAGGGCGAAGATTCGAAACATGGCATCGGTGATCCTCACTCCATCTGTCAGTGCCCGTTTGCTCGCCACTGCAAAAATTGAATAAGAGGCACCAGCCCCGAGTGCAAGGAGAAATCCACGTATATTGAAATCCGATAGTCCCTTGGATGTGCTTAAGAGAATAACCCCGATGGTGGTAATCACGGTGGCAAGGAACCAACGTTTCGTGGGTTTCTCCCTATTAATAGTGTAAGCGACCACCCCGGTGAGGGCCGGGGCCGAACCGAGCGCCGTCACCGTACCGATTGCCACGCCGGTGCTCTTAACGGCGGAGAAAAAGGTGATTTGGTAGAGCATGACGCCGATAGCACTGAGCCAGAGATCTCTGCCTGCGATCTTTGCAACCGATTTCGTGGCCGAGCGGTGAAAGAGATA
>JANMBV010000068.1:0-38189 GCA_031360585.1 Actinomycetes bacterium
GTCCCGAATGAAACCTCTTTAGAGGAAATTGGTCGAATAGTTCTCGCTTCCATGGTCTTTAGTGCATTGGGATTTTTCTTTATTGCCTTCGCAAGATGGTTATTTCCATCGTGGATGCCAGATTTTCGAAGGATTTTAAGCGAGAAGGACTATGTTTCGACCCATTTCCATAAAATTATATGGACTCTGCTGGTTGAAGAATTGATTGCTCTACTTGCCGTGTGGCTTTATGACAATATAAACATTGTATTAAAGCGGTCAAACTATACAACCTCGGATCTTTTGACGTTGATGCTAAGCGATGAACCAGCCGAAACCGTTGAAAATTCCAATAGGAAAATACGGGGTGCGATCGCTTGGATTTTCCGACGTAAGTCGAGTCCTACCCAACCCGAGAGCGCTACAAAGAAGTCAGTTTCTGGCGAACCAATATCCGCACCTAACATTTATCTCGTTGCAAAGGTGACGTTGAAATCTCACGAAGAAGTAGTTGGATTTCCCAAGTGGTGGAGCGCCGATGAATCTATGACCGAATCTGAAGTCATTCTGGAGGGGGTTGCCGAGTGGAATGTTGATTACTTACCCATGGAGTTACGAGATTGCGCCCGGCGAGATTCGAATGTTGAAGACATCTACATTCCAATGCATTCCATTGAAAAGATATCTACGTACAAAATTGATTTTCAATGAGGATTGTCGGATATGCCTTTCCTAATCCTTTTTTACTTGAGATCGCGGCATGGCTCGACAACACGGCTTGGGTGCTACCAATCAAAGGGAGTTCCTGATTGACACATAAATACTGATTCACTTTTAGCTTGCGATCCATTCGAGGCTTTGACCATGCGGAGCCGTCCATGCGACTGGTGTTCCATCAAATGCCATCAAAAATCGGACCGCGTCACCTTGAGATCGCTTGGGTACCCTTTCGGCAACGTCAGGTAATACGTGTGGCCCCTCGTTTGAAATCCAGTGGCCAGGTAGATTCCCAACCGTGTCGACAAAAGTCCGCCTCTCGTCTTCTGACAGATAAGTAAGCACGGCGCTATGGAAGATAACAAGAGTCGCCTCTGGGGGGACTTTCTCTACTAACGCACGCAAGTCATTGTTGAGATCACCTTTAATTATCTTCGGAGGATCCGATCGCACAATATTCGCGGCTAATCGCAGACGAGTTACGCGATCCTCCTGTCCAGACCAAATCAACGATTCAAGCCAGCGAAAGTCGGTGGCATCAGTCAAATCCAGTGGGTTGAGATCAATTCCTCCACGCCAGATGACATTAGGTACCGTACCTGGAATCGGAACGGCCCCCGAAGTCTCGCACATTAACAACAAAGGACTATTGGGATCACCTATTCGTTGGCTCCCATATTGGTATTGATATCGATCGGGATACAAGCACAAACCTGCAGAAGCACCCACTTCCAAAAGTGCTAACGGTCCGGGTATTTGCGTCAAGAGAGGGAGAAGACTCGCACAACGCCCCGCCTCATTCGTCTGTGTCATGCGAACTCGCATAACACCTGCTATTTCTTCCCAGTTCTTCAGCGTCCAACTCTTAAATGAGGCAAAGTCGTTAACCGGGCCGTCAAGGAAACGGACTGCAGCTAAAAGAAGATTCGGCTGTCGCTTGATTAGAGGCAGTTGATCAATCAAATCGAGTAATTCGCCATGAACTGCGATTTGCGAGGCTAGATTTTTATATACAGGCGAACCAGATTCGGCGGCCTCGCGTGCAAAACTCTTATATACAGTCGAAGTATCTGGAGTGTCGCCCGAGGTCACGTTGATCGCGTTATCGATCAAGAAGGTTGCGGGACGGCGTAAAACTCTCGCCGCGCTTGCGTTTTGCGATCGCGCTGAGCGCTTCAAGAACAACACGGTTGGCAAGAATCGCGGTGATATCGGCGCTGTCGTACGGAGGTGAAACTTCGACTATGTCCATCCCGACAATTGGAAGCTCAAGGCAGACTCGGCGCACAGCGTCAAGCAATTCACGACTCGTCATTCCGCCTGGCTCGGGTGTTCCAGTCCCTGGTGCCATTCCAGGATCAACGACATCAATATCCACTGAAAGGAAAACACCGTCGCACTGATCAGTTAGCCGTGCGAAGGATTCATCCATTACCGCCTTCATGCCTCGCTCGCCTATCTCGGACATTTCGTAAGAGCGCATTCCTTGATCGCGCATCCAATCCAAAGTCTGCGGCTCTGGCCAATACCCGCGAAGTCCGACCTGCAAGAAACGATCGCCTCGTACAGCACCTGATTCGATGAGGCGGCGCATCGGAGTGCCATGCCCGACAAGTGCTCCGAATTGCGTATCGCCCGTATCAGCGTGAGCATCGAAATGAATCATCGAGATTTTCCCCATGCCACGGTGACGAGCAATGCCCATGACATCAGCAGAGGCAATGGAATGATCACCACCCAGGATCACGGGGATTTTTCCTTCGCGAGAAAGTTTCTCGGTTGCTTTCGCTAGGACTTCAAGTGAAGCGACGAGGTCTCCTCCAGGCATCAGCAGATCTCCTGCATCACGGACTTTAAGTTCTTTTAACGCATCGACCCGAAGCGCTAGGTGCGGACGTTCACCATCATGAGGCAGGTAGTCACCGCCACGGATTGCCTGTGGGCCGAACTTCGTGCCCGACCGATGCGATGTTCCACTGTCGATAGGCGCACCAAGAATGACAACGTCAGCATCGGCGTAAGTTTCTGGGCGATCAAGGTCGCATGCCGGAATTCCGAGGAAGGTGAAGTTAGGCCCGTACATATTTCCAATGTTGGTCACCCCAAAAGGGTAACGCACCTTCGCAGACTAGGAATCGAAGCCGAGTCCGGTCTTGTCCAAAATTCGAAGCCAGAGATTTCGACGGCCTTCATGCTGATCAGCCCAGTAGATAGACCGCTGAGTAATCCGAATGAATAGGTATCGAAATGGCTCTGGTGGAAATGGGAGAGGCTTTCTACGAACCATCTTCAGTTTTGTCCGTTCCGTTTTCTGGCCATCAAGGAGATCCAGCATGGTGGCAGCACCGAAACGAGTTGCTGCCACGCCCAACCCCGTGTAGCCCATGACGTAGACGACCTTGCCACCGTGGGCTTTGCCCCAGAAGGGCGAGAAACGGGTACAGGTATCGATAGCGCCTCCCCAGCCATGGGTGAAACGAATGCCCTCCAATTGCGGAAAGGTCTTCAAAAAATTGGCTGCCAGGGTCGCATAGGTCTCGGCATCGAACTCGTACTCTTGTCGCACCTTCCCACGGAAGTTGTATATCGCCTCATAACCTCCCCAAAGAATTCCGCCCTCTTTGTTCAATCTGTAATAGTGGAATTGGTTGCCGGCGTCAGAAATACCTTCTCGGTCTTTCCAGCCGATACTCCTGCGCTGTTCTTTCGTTAGTGGCTCAGTAACGAGTTGGAAATCGTAAACGGGAATTACATATTTGCGCGCGCTGCGAACCAATGATTTGAAGACGTTGGTTGCCAGTGCCACCTTCGCAGCAGTCACTGCCCCGTAAGGAGTATGAACTACGATGTGATCTTCCTTTTCTTCAAGCCATTCCACTTTGGAGTTCTCGTAGATCTTTACGCCAAGTGAAATACAGACCTTCTCCAAGCCCCACACCAACCGTGCTGGGTCGACAAGGGCAGTGCCATCATGATCAAAGAGCGCGCCTTGATACGTCGGCGACTTGACTCGACTTTGTATCTGCTCCTTCGTCAAGACTTCGACGTTATCGCCATACTTGTTGCGAAGAGTCGCTTCCTCCTGCATTCCATCTAACTGCCACTTCGTAACGGCGACGCGGAGTTCTCCTGTACGTTCCCAGTCACATTCGATCTTGTATTTCTTAATAGTTTCCTCGATCGCATCCAAATTCTCGCGTCCTAGGCGCTCAATAGTTCCCATCTCGCGACGGAAGCGACGATAACCGTTAGAAAACCCATGGGTGAGGGATGAATTGCAGAAACCGCCATTTCGACCGGAGGCACCAGCGCCGGTCTCTCGTTGTTCGATGATGACAACTTCGCGGTTCGGGTCGCGCTCTTTTGCTAGAAGAGCGGTCCATAGACCCGTGTACCCCGCGCCAACAATGCAAAGGTCAGCGCTGATGTTCTCAATGAGCGCAGAGTGCGATTCGGGTTCCAACGGATCCTCGTCCAACCAGTACAGCATGGGTTGAAGATCAGCCAAATGGCGCAAAACGGAGGGGTCGATGGCTAGCGCGCTTTTTTGCGGTTGACCAGTTGCCCAGCTACGACGATTACGAGGGCAATGAGGAACATTGAGGACCCGATGACGTTGGCTTGCGCAGGAATCCCTCGTGCAGCCGATGTGTACACGAACTTCGGGAAGGTATTCATGGTTCCGGAGTTGAAGTTGGTGATGATGAAATCGTCAAAGGAAAGGCTAAATGCCAGCAACGCTGCCCCGGCGATGCCTGGCATTACCAGAGGCAATGTCACTCTCCTAAAGGTTTCCCTCTCATTGGCGTACAAGTCCATCGCTGCTTGCTCAAGCCGTGGGTCCAGGCTCGCGATACGCGCTTTCACCGTAACGACCACGAATGAGATACAGAACATCACATGGGCGGCGACCGTAGGCCAGAATCCTGGGTTGATGCGAAAGGCCAAGAACATTGCAAGCAGAGAAGAACCTAATACAACTTCAGGAGTTGCCATCGGCAGGAAGATCAAAAGATTGGTTGTTGCGCGCCCCCTGAATTTGTGGCGTCCGATCGCAAACGCAATAAGGGTTCCAAGGATCGTAGCGACAGTCGTTGCAATCACTCCGATTTTCAAAGAATTGCCAAGAGCGGCGCAGACGTCTGGCGCTCCGCAAGGATTGAGCCAGTTGCTAAGTGTGAAACCTTTCCAGACAAGGTTGCTCTTACCAGCGTTGTTGAAGGAAAAGGCGATCGTGTAGAAAACGGGGACGAATAAATAGGTGAATCCAAGAACTGCATAGATACGGATCAGGTTACGGCCAAACCAGCGTGAGATGCGCTTGGAAACGGGAAGGGTCGGGATCGGGACCGTACTCATACCAATTCATCCGTTCCAGATCGGCGAATGTAAATCGTCACAAGAATCAAGATTGCAGCCATCAACATAAAGGAAAGCGCCGCCGCCGTTGGGTAGTCCACGATTCGGAAGAAGCGAGAATCGATGACGTTTCCGATCATCGTCGTATTTGGATTTCCGAGAATCGCGGCATTTACATAGTCACCCGCCGCGGGGATAAAGGTGAGAAGTGTTCCTGCAACAACACCCGGCATCGACAGCGGGAAAGTGACTTTCCGAAATGTCGTGATCCCATTTGCGTATAGATCATTGGATGCTTCCAGAGTTCGCGGATCAATTCGCTCGAGGGATGCGTAGAGCGGAAGAGTCATGAAGGGAAGAAAGTTATACGTCATGCCTGTAACCACCGCTAGCGCACTGGCCGTAAGCGTTGTCTGTGCGCCGATGATATGTAGTGCTCGCAAAATCGGAACGACAAAGCCTTCCTCCCCCAAAATCTGCTTCCAGGCCACTGTGCGGAGTAGAAAGGAGGTGAAAAACGGAGCGACTACGAGGACTAGGAGTACGTTCTTGAAGCGACCCGAGCGAAAGGCGATCGCATAGGCCAACGGGTAGGAAATTGTCAGCGCTAGGAGCGTTGCAAGGAATGCGTAGAGAAAGGAACGGGCAAACTGCGGTCTGGCTGCATTGAACGCGTCGATATAATTGGCAAAGCGGAAGGTCTGCACGTACTGGCCCGTGTCTCCACCGGGTACCGGTGTCTGCGTAGACGTACCCGCCAAGTTGATGATGGGGAGAATGAAGAAGGTGAAGAGCCAGAGCAGGCCAGGCAGCAAGAGAAAGTAGGGAAGGCGCCCCTTTATCCCTGTAAAAGTGCCGGCACGGGTGATTGCGCTTTGTAAAAAGGCCACTACGCCGGATCATCCACTTCAGAACCAGCGTTCAGATCCTGTGACCCGTCAAGGCCAAAGGTGAACGGCGCATTCCACGAGAGCGAGACCGGGTCTCCAGGCCGCAAGGTGGGAGTTCCACCATCATTTTGCTCAAAGACCATGAGGTCCTGTTTCCACGGCATCTCAACAACATACTGCGTACTCACCCCGACGAAGGAAACGTCCGAAACAATTCCACCTGTTAGCACATTTCCCGTGCACGGATCGCTTGGAAGGGATATTCGAATCTTCTCTGGACGAATTCCGACAAGAATTGAGTTTCCGGCAGCTCGATTACGCGTTTTTAGAATTGCAACTTTTTGACCATGAACTTCAACGATCGATTGCTCGCCATCACTCGAGGTGACTTCACCGCGAATGAGGTTGGACTGACCAAGAAAGTTTGCCACGAAGGCAGTGCGAGGAGATTCATAGAGTTCGGCCGGTGAGCCCATCTGCTCAATTCGTCCCTCATTCATAACCGCGATGGTGTCAGCCATGGTCATGGCCTCCTCCTGATCGTGCGTTACGTGAACGAAAGTGAGCCCGACCTCTGTTTGAATCCACTTCAATTCAATCTGCATCTGTCGGCGCAATTTCAAATCGAGTGCGCCCAAAGGTTCATCAAGCAACAACAACGCAGGGCGATTCACGATGGCACGTGCGAGCGCAATGCGTTGTTGTTGGCCCCCAGATAATTGCGTGGGCTTACGTTCTGCAAGGTGAGGAAGCTCGACTAACTTCAAAACCTTATCGACTTGCTCCTTCACGTCCTTGACTCCGCGACGTCGAAGCCCAAAGGCGACATTCTCGAAGATACTCAGGTGCGGGAAAAGGGCATAGTTCTGAAAGACCGTGTTAACGGGACGTTGATACGGCTTCTTGGTCGTGATGTCGGTCGTGCCGATATGGATCGAGCCGGCAGTGGGCTCCTCCAATCCGGCAATCATTCGCAGCGTCGTGGTCTTGCCACAACCGGAAGGCCCTAGGAGCGCGAAGAACGATCCTTCAGGGATTGTCAGTGTTAGATCGTCAACTGCAGTGAAATCGCCAAAAGACTTGGTGACACGCGTCAACTTTAAATCCCCATGCGATGAGGAAGACGCATCAGCCACTAGTTGCCAGTCGCCTTTTGGAAGGCAGTCGTAAAGACGGTCTCCTCAGCTGGGGTGAGCGTGCGGAATACCTTTGCCTTTGAGAGAGCTGTGGCATCCGGGAAGATGTACGGGCTCTTAGCCAGCTTCGGATCGATCTTCTCCATCTCGGCCTGTGCGCCCTTCACAGGGCAGATGTAGTTAACGTAGGCCGCCACTTGAGCCGCAACTGCTGGCTCGTAGTAGTAGTTCATTACCTTCTCTGCATTGAGCCTGTTGTGTGAGGTAGAAGGAATCATCATGTTGTCACTCCAGAGCGTTCCGCCGCTGTCGGGAAGGGCGAACTCGAACTTGCCGTTGTTCTCTGAGTTCAACTGGAAGAGGTCGCCAGACCAACCAATGACCGCGATCGTGTCACCGCTGATGAGGTCCTCTTTGTAACTGTTACCAGCAACCTTCCTGATGAAGCCATCTGAGATCTTCTTTTGCAAGAAGTCGATGCCGTTCATGAATTGTGCTTCCGTGAAATTAGATTCAATGTCTACGCCTTGGAACTGCAAGATGATTCCCATGGTGTCGCGCATCTCTGAGAGAACTTCGATCTTGCCCTTATTTGCTGGGGCAAACAACTGATCTAAGGTATGGATTCCCTTAGGAAGTTTCTCTTTGTTCCAACCGAATCCTGCAAATCCAGATTGCCAGGTCAATGAGTGATTTCGTCCAGGATCAAAACTGACTGTACTCAACTTATCAAGGATGTTTACCTTGTTAGGAATTCCCGTAGCATCGATCTTCTGGGTGTACCCCAGGCGGATCCACCTCGTGGCCATCCAGTCAGTGAGGGTGACGATGTCGTAGCCAATGTCTTGGCCAAGCTTAAGTTGTCCTTGGACCTTGCCATAGAACTCGTCATTGTCGTTGACATCTTCCATGTACTTGACCTTGATTCCAGATTGTGTCTGGAAGGCTTCAAGGGTCGGGTACTTCTTAGTCTTTGAGTCGTAGTCCAAATAGAGAGTCCAGTTTGCCCAACGAACCGTGCCGCCAGTATCAGCTATGGCAGTAGGAGATGATGCCGCCTTCGGAGAAGACGTTCCGCATGCCGCGAGGAGTCCGACGGCACCAAGGCCACCCGCTCCAGCGATGAAACCACGCCGAGACATCTGCGCCCGAATGAGTTCGAGCGTTTTTGGGGAGATCGGGTCATTCTTAGGCATCGAGGTTCCTCTTTCGTCGCGTAGGCATGGTTGGAAAGTTATCTGGCCTTCATTTCGTGTTCGTTAAATCGGTTAGTTCAATGCGGGGAGTGTATGCCCTCCCCGCACTCTTTTCACGTTAGGCATTGAGGTTTGTCATGACATGTTTGATTCTTGTGTAGTCCTCAAATCCGTACCCTGAGAGGTCCTTTCCGTACCCTGACTTCTTGAACCCACCGTGAGGCATCTCAGCAACAATAGGAATGTGGGTGTTGATCCAAACGCATCCGAAGTCAAAGGCCTTGGCTAGACGCATGGCTCGACCGTGGTCGCGGGTCCAAACGCTAGATGCAAGACCGTACTCGACGCCATTGGCCATAGAAATCGCTTCAGCCTCAGTATGGAATTTTTGGACTGTGATGACTGGACCAAAAATCTCTCTCTGGATCATTTCATCGTCCTGTTTCAGGTCTGCAACCACGGTTGGCGGGAAGAAGTATCCAGGTCGATCAAGCTGGGTTCCGCCCGCCATAACGCGCGCGTGGGAAGGAACTCGCTCGAGGAAGCCGCTTACCGTTGCGAGTTGGTGGACGTTATTTACAGGCCCGACCAAGACATCTTCAGTGGGCATGCCAATTCCAATTTTGTTGGCTGCTTGATCTGCAAGGAGGGCGACCATCTGGTCGTATACACCTGCTTGAACGATTACGCGAGTGGCCGCCGTGCAATCTTGGCCGGCGTTAAAATATCCGGCCAGGGCAATTGCCTCTGCCGCATTTTCTAGATTGGCGTCATCGAAAACAACTACTGGCGCTTTACCACCAAGTTCGAGGTGCACCCTCTTGACTTGCTTTGCTGCATTTGTTGCCACATCAATGCCCGCACGCACGGATCCAGTTATGGAAACCATGGCTGGCGTGTCATGGGCTACCAGGGCTTGTCCGGTCTCGCGCTCACCACAGAGCACATTAAACACACCAGTTGGGAGGAACTCCGCCATTACCTTGGCCATAAAAGCGGTACTTGCAGGAGTTGTGTGACTTGGTTTCAGAACAACTGTATTACCGGCTGCAATTGCGGGCGCCCATTTCCAGACGGCCATCATCATGGGATAATTCCACGGCGTGATTTGTCCGCATACACCAATGGGTTCGCGGCGAACAAAAGAAGTCATGCCGTGCATATATTCGCCAGCAGACTTTCCCTCTAGATTGCGAGCTGCCCCCGCAAAGAATCTGATCTGATCGATCATCGGAGGAATTTCCTCTGACATTGTGACTGCAAGTGGCTTGCCCGTATTACGACTCTCAATAGCAACAATTTCTTCGGCGCGACTCTCCAGCGCATCGGCGATTTTCAGAAGAGCACGCTGACGCTCGCTAGGCGTTGACTGGCTCCAGCTTTCAAAGGCAGTCTCTGCCGCTTTCATGGCAACATCAACATCGTGCGCATTGGACTTGGGTGCCTGCGCGTAAATCTCACCCGTAGATGGGTCGGTGATCGCCGTTGTCTCCCCCGAGGAACTTTGGACTTCCGCTCCGTTGACGAAACTAGATAGCTTTTCCATTCATCTGCTCCCTCTAAGCCCAATCGATTGTGAGGCGAGGGTACGCCCAGATAGACCATCTGAATAGCCCCCACCACGAATTAGCCCCGTTTTTGTCCTGAAATCTGCGGATATCGTCGTAAAATGGAGCAAAATCTGCGGATTCCTTTGCTTTTGTTCTTAAGGTGCGAGAGAGTTAACCATGGCCATCAAAAACCGCCCGGTTCTGGACGACATTTCTCGGGCGATTATTGAGCAACTCCAGATCGACGGGCGAAAGCCCTATGCCGCGATCGGAGTGGCTGTGGGCTTGTCTGAGGCTGCCGTTCGCCAGCGCATCGCCAAACTTATCGAGTCCGGCGTGATGCAAGTGGTCGCAGTGACAGATCCCCTAACCGTCGGCTCATATCGGATGGCCATGATCGGCATAAAAGTTGAAGGCGACCTCGTCGAGGTCGCAGATCAACTTTCACATTACAAAGAAGTTGATTACATCCTGGTCACATCTGGTGGCTTTGATGTGATGGCAGAAGTCATTTGCAATGATGACGAACATCTCCTTGAACTATTGCAACGCATACGAGCAATTCCGCAAGTACGCAGTACGGAGAGCTTTATCTACCTAAAGTTGCGCAAGCAGCTTTATAACTGGGGAACATAAAAAATGGCGACAACTAGCACATTCGACAACGTTCAATTCTTTGAGTCAGATCTTGACTCGAACTGGTCCAACCGAGCAAAGGAGCATCTATGGATGCACTTTTCGCAGATGGGTGCATACGATGCCGGAGGTTCGATTCCTGTCATCGTTAAGGGCGAGGGCGCATATATTTATGATGACCGAGGCAAGCGGTACTTCGATGGCATCTCCTCGCTCTTTTCTACTCAGGTAGGGCACGGCCGAGAAGAATTAGCAGATGCCTATGCAAAACAGATTAAGGAAATCGGATACTTTCCCATCTGGTCGTACGCACATCCCCGCGCTATCGAATTGGCAGAACGCCTAACTGACTTCACACCTGAGGGTCTCAACCATGTCTTTTTTAGCGCTTCGGGCGGCGAGGCAGTTGAAACCGCTGCCAAACTCATCAAGCAGTATTTCAAACTCACTGGTAAGCCAATGAAGCACAAGATCATTAGCCGACACGTGGCCTACCACGGGACAACTCAAGGGGCACTTTCGATCACCGGCATTCCGGCGGCAAAGCAGTTCTTTGAGCCGTTGATTACTGGCCATCATAAGGTCCCAAACACTAACTTCTATCGCGCACCATTGAACCACCGCGATTCATTCGAAGAGTTCGGACAATGGGCAGCCAATCGCATTGAAGAGGCAATTCTCTTTGAAGGTGCCGATACCGTAGCCGCGGTCTTCATCGAGCCTGTCCAAAACTCCGGCGGGTGCTTCCCGCCTCCACCAGGCTATTTGCAACGAGTCCGTGAAATCTGCGATCAGTACGACGTGATCATGGTGGCCGATGAAACTATTACAGGATTTGGTCGCATCGGTGACTATTTTGCATCGACGAGATATGGCGTCGTTCCTGACATCATCACATGCGGTAAGGGCATGACTTCTGGTTACTTCCCTATGGCGGCCATGATCGCCAACGAAAGGCTCTATGAGCCTTTCCGCAAAGGCACCAACTCGTTCTTGCACGGCTTCACTTTTGGCGGCCATCCTGCTGGGGCAGCCGTTGCCCTTGCAAACCTGGACATTTTCGAGCGTGAGGGCATTAACGAGAATGTTCGCGCCAATGAAGGCGCTCTCAAAGCAACGCTGGAGAGGCTCTACGACCTACCGATCGTTGGAGATATCCGCGGTGCTGGCTATTTCTACGGTATTGAAATGGTTAAGGACAAGGCAACGCGCGAGACGTTCTCAGCAGAAGAAAGCGAAAAATTGCTCCGTGGCTTCCTTTCTAAGGCGCTTTTCGACAACGGGCTGTACTGCCGCGCAGATGACCGTGGGGATCCAGTGATCCAAATTGCTCCCCCACTTATTTGCGATCAGTCTCATTTTGATGAGATTGAGTCGATTCTTCGAACCGTCCTTACCGAGGCCGCATCTATCATTCTGTAATGGAATCCGATCGCACCAAAGTCCATCGCGCACCACAGAAGCAGGTTTACGATCCTGCGGTCGTGCGAGGGATTTTGGAGCGGGCCATCATTGCCCACGTCGCGATAACAATTGAGGATCAGCCTTTCTGTCTCCCAGTTTCGTGCGCACCTTTTGGCGATGAGTTGCTCATGCATGGCTCGGCTGCCTCTCGACTGTTCAAGACGCTGTCAGAAGCAGTACCGGCGTGTGTGACCATCACACTCGTCGACGCTCTCGTGTTGGCTCGCTCCTCTTTCGAATCCTCAATGCACTACCAATCTCTCATGGCATTTGGACGCGCCCGTCTTCTAAAGGATGACGAGAAACGGTCTGCACTGCAGGCTCTCACTGATCATCTCTTCCCCGAACGCAGGGCCGAACTGCGCGAGTCCACCGAAAGGGAATTGAAAGCTACAAGTGTCGTGGCTTTCCCCTTGAATGAAATCAGCATAAAAATCTCGCAGGGCCAACCCGATGATCCGGAATCCGATCTGGACTCTGATGTTTGGGCCGGAATACTTCCCATTATTTCGAATTACGGGACTCCCATCCCAGCCAACAATCTCAGTTCAGACATTTCCATTCCTGATTACATCTCACGATGGCCTAAGAACCGCCTATGAGCCTTTGGTGGTCACTTGTCGATCATCCGGTGTTTACACCAGGTGAGATTGACCGTCCGTGGGACGTAGTGATCGTCGGCGGCGGATTCAGTGGACTTTGGACTGCCCACCACCTAAAAGAATGGGAACCGACTCTAAAGATCGCCATACTAGAAAGAGACCTTGTGGGGTCGGGTGCCAGTGGTCGAAATGGTGGATGGGTATCGGCTCTATATCCCATTGAAGATGACAAGTTGCTCAAACGATCTACCGAAGAATCGATACTAGGACTGCACTTTCATCTTCGCAAGACTATTGATGACATTGGAAGTTTCGCAATGACAGAAAGCATCGATTGCGGATTCACAAAGAGTGGTTCTTTGATGGTTGCACGCAATGAAGGCCAGCTCAACAGGTTAACTTCGCATATGGAGGCCGAGTACGTGCTTCTCGGGGCCCACGAAACGAGGTCACGCATTCACATGAGCGGGGCAATCGGATCGACATACACCCCGCACTGCGCGGCCATCAATCCCGCATCTCTGGTAGCAGGATTGGCGCGATCGCTGGAGAGGCGCGGGGTGAGTATTTTCGAAAACACTGAAGGTCTTATCTCCTCGCGCAATTCTGTCTCGGTAGCCGGACGGGATATCGACAGTAAATTCGTCGTGCGCGCCATCGAGGCCTATCACGAGGCATCTCGCGACCAAGTACCTATCTATTCACTGATGATTGCGACGGCGCCTCTGCCCCCACAAGTCCTTGATGAAATCGGATCTCGTAATCGCGAAACATTCGCTGAAGCCTCACACCTCGTTACCTACGCTCAGCGAACCGACGATGGACGCCTGGCCATTGGTGGTCGTGGCGCTCCATACACTTGGGGTTCGCGTCGGAAAGATGCGAGTGAGCATCACCGAAGAAATCATCAGCACCTGCGCGCCATGGCAAGAGACTGGTTCCCAATCTTGGACAAGTTTGAATTCACGCATTCCTGGGGCGGCGCTGTCGGCGTGACGCGAGATTGGGCCCCATATGTAAGAGCGAGCGAATATTATGGGGAAATGGGCGGATACTCTGGTGACGGCGTTGCCCTCTCCTACCTCGCTGGGGGCGCGATGGCCGATCTTATCCTCGAGAAAAGAACGGATCGCTCCCGATTGCCCTTTGTCCAATGGAAAAATCCAAAGTGGGAGCCCGAGCCTTTGCGCTGGCTGGCAATTAATGGGGCAATCAGACTTTCGGCTTTGGCAGATAGAGAGGAAAGACGTACGAAAAAATCAAGTGCAATTATGAAAATTCTCTCATCGATCACGGGGCAATAGGCGACTTGTGACGAGTCGATTGAGCGCGATGATCTTGACAGGCGGGTCGAGCAGTCGATTCGGCTCGGACAAGTCCCAAGCGAAATTGGGATCTAATACACTTATTGAGAATATCCTAATTACCCTTCCGTCGCAGATTGACATCATCGTCGTCGGGCCACAATTAGCGAACACTTCAAGGCCAGTTAGATATACACAAGAACATCCGCTGGGGGGAGGTCCCGTTGCTGCCATTGCGGCAGGACTAAATCTCATTGATTCCGAGTTTGTGGTTATCATCGCCACGGATATGCCCTTCGCAAGTCAGATTCTGGCGGTATTGACCGAAAACTTCCCCGATACCGAGGACGCCACAATTCCTCTTGATTCTGCTGGCATTAGACAACCCCTCTGCGCCGTGTACCGAACTGTTCCTCTTTCTAAATCCCTTAAACAACTGGGAAATACACACGGTCAGTCAGTGCGAAAATTAGTTCAATTTCTGACAGTAAAGGAACTGCACCTGGAACCTGCCTTGCGGCGTATTCTTCTTGATGTTGACACTCCCTCAGATCTGGAGCAAGCGAATAGTCTCAATAGGGAGTCCGAAGAATAGGAAGGCGCGCCACCATGGATAAATGGATTGAAGCGGTACAGAAGGAATTAGGCATCGATGTAAAAGTTGACCAAGAAATGATTCTGGATCTCGCCCGCGACGCCGCGCACGGTGTCGAAAGGAAAGCAGCACCGATAACCACTTTTCTTCTTGGAATTGCGATCGCGGGCGGCGCAGATCCAAAAATGGCAGTAAAGGGACTCGCCAAGCTTGCCGGAGCCTGGCCAACAGATAAATGAGTGATTGGCACGAAGTTGATTGGGATTACGCACGCGCCGAAGCAAGCCGCGCTGTATCCCCGTTGTTGCATGAATTAGTACCGATATCACAAGGACTCAATCGAAGAATCGCCGATGACTACTCGGCACTTTGTGATCTCCCGCCCTTTACCACTTCGGCGATGGATGGCTGGGTGGTAGCTGGTGAAGGTCCATGGAAGATTGTTGGCGACGTCAAAGCAGGTGCTCCATATGACAAGGAGTTAGAGGCTGGATCTGCTCTTCGGATAGCAACGGGGGCGGTTATCCCGCGCGGAACACTTGGCGTCGTTCGATGGGAAATCGCAGAAGAAATTCATGGTGAAATTCACGCGATGGCGGTCGCTGGTGCAGATATCCGGCCAGCCGGAGAAGAGTGTCGCAAGGGAGAATTACTCGTCAAGCGGGGCACAAGACTTTCCCCCTCCCTATTGGGACTTCTCGCTTCAACTGGATATGACCAGATCAAAGTCTTTCGAAAACCCCGAGTTGCCATCATTCTCCTTGGAGACGAATTACAACTCGCGGGAATTCCCGTCCATGGTCTCGTTCGCGATTCGCTAGGCCCGCAGTTGCCGGGGTGGCTAGAGCGCCTCGGTGTCGAGGTAATCAGTATTAATTACGTGACAGATGAACTCGATTCAGTTGTAAGAGCCTTACTTGATGCGGTTCCTACGTGTGATCTCATTGTGACAACGGGCGGAACTGCTGACGGACCTCGCGATCACGTTCACGCCGCACTCGCAAGAATAGGCGCGTCCTTCGTTGTTGATCGCGTGCGCTCCCGTCCGGGACATCCCGCACTGCTAGCGATGCTCAGAGCACTTACCCAAATTCCAGTGCTAGGACTTCCAGGCAACCCGCAATCTGCCATCGTCGGGTTAATGACACTTGGGGCGCCCGTATTGAGCGCCTTTCAAAGCGAAGAGCAACCTGAACTCTCATTGGTGCGCACGAGAAACGAACTTAAGGCCCCCGAGAATTTCACACGTCTTGTTCTTGGCAATCTCATTGACGGCGAATTTGAAATGGGCGCCCATCTTGGTTCAGCCATGTTGCGAGGCTTGGCCAACTCAACTGGCTTCGCCGTAGTTCCCTCAGGCATTGCCCCTATCGGCGCTCGGGTCCGTTGGCTCCCTCTGCCTCAGTAATCAAGGCTACGATTACCCGTTATGAGCCCAGAGGAAATTTTCACGCATCTCGATATCAAAGGTCAGGCCCATATGGTCGACGTTAGCGAGCGAGACATTTCCACTCGGACAGCAAGTGCATCTGGAAGAGTCCTACTATCGAGCGTCGTAGTGACAATGCTCCGTGATGGAAGCGCTCCAAAAGGTGACGTTCTAGCAACTGCTCGTCTGGCCGGGATTATGGGAGCCAAAAGAACCCCCGACCTCATCCCCCTTGCCCACCCAATCGCACTTCACAGCGTGAGCGTCGAATTGCATGTGATCGACGAGGGCGTAACTATCCTGGCAAATGTGCGCACCGCCGATCGCACCGGTGTCGAGATGGAAGCACTCACCGCTGTTTCGATTTCTGCCCTAACAATCATTGACATGGTCAAGTCCATCGACCCTGGTGCCTCGATCACTGATATTCACGTGGATGCGAAAGACGGCGGGCGCAACGGCCTATGGAAGCGAACGTGAAGTTGCTCCGCGCAGCAATTATTACCGCAAGCAATCGCGCATCTCGGGGAGTTTACGAGGACACCAGCGGGGAGATACTTTCTAAGGGCCTAATAGAACTTGGTTTCGACGTAACAGTTCAAGTAATCGTTCCAGATAGCGTGAGCTCTATTGCCACTGAGATTTCTAAAGCAATCGACGCGAAAATCGACTTGATTGTGACTACTGGGGGTACCGGCATCTCCCCTACAGATGTCACACCGGAGGCGACTGCACCCCTGATTCAGAAAGCACTTCCAGGGATAAGCGAAGCTCTGCGCGCATACTCGCGCCAGAAGGTTCCTACGGCTGACTTGAGCAGGGGACTCGCAGGTTCCTCTGGAAATTCCTTGATTATAAATTTGCCTGGTTCGCCAGGGGGTGTTCGGGATGGTCTCGTGATCATCGGCCACCTTGCCTCCCATGCCATCAGTCAGTTGGCTGGCGGAGACCACGAGTAACCATGATTTCCGTTCTGCTAACCGATCAAGTGATCTCACTATCGCAATTCACCGCTCAAGTTGAATCTGTCCAAGCGGGAGCCGTCGCGACATTCAGCGGAAATGTGCGAACTCTCGATAACGGCAGAGAAGTGACCAAACTTTTCTACGAAATTCATCCCTCAACTGAGCAGATCCTGAACGAAGTGGTGCGCGAAGTGGCCTCTCGTCACAGCATTTTGGAAGTTGCTGTTGCGCACCGCTTCGGAGAGATTGCTCTCGGCGAATCCGCGCTCATTGTGGCCATCTCTTCTGAACATCGCGGAGATGCGTTTCGTGCCTGTGCCGAGATGGTCGACGAGATCAAGGTACGAATTCCAATTTGGAAGCATCAAGTCTTTGCTGATGGAAACGATGAATGGGTGAATTGCGCATGAGCGAATTGATCGACAGCTTCAATCGCGTTCATCGAGATCTTCGCGTTTCTCTGACCGATCGTTGCTCGCTTCGCTGCAACTACTGTATGCCCCTAGATTTCGACAAGTGGTTGCCCAGTGATGAACTCCTTACTACCGACGAATTGATGACCGTCATTGAAGTTGCTACTGAGCACGGCATCGACCAAG
The DNA here is from genome assembly GCA_031360585.1 of Actinomycetes bacterium. Classification (GTDB taxonomy): domain Bacteria; phylum Actinomycetota; class Actinomycetes; order Nanopelagicales; family Nanopelagicaceae; genus QYPT01. The sequence continues at coordinate 17,422 of JANMBV010000068.1, forward strand.
TACGTCTCACTGGCGGAGAACCACTGCTTCGCCCAGACATCGTGGATATCGTCTCTCGGATTAAGGCACTTCCCAATGCACCGGAACTCTCCATCACAACTAACGCACTTCGTCTGGCAAAACTTGCAGGACCTCTCTTCGAGGCCGGATTAAGTAGGGTAAACGTCAGCCTGGACACACTTGATCGCGAACGTTTCACCACTATGACTCATCGCGACAGAATCGACGATGTCTTCGCCGGATTGAAAGCCGCGCGGGCAGCAGGGTTAAAGCCGATCAAAATCAACAGCGTTCTGATGCCAGGAATAAACGCCGACGAAGCGCCAGCACTTTTGAAATGGGCGATCGAGGAAGGATTCGCGCTTCGTTTCATTGAGCAGATGCCCCTTGATGCCGGTGGCATCTGGAATCGAAGCACCATGGTTACGGCACAAGCGATCTTCGAATCTCTCTCCCCCCACTTCAACTTGAGCCCGGTTCTCGCTCGCGGCTCGGCTCCGGCGGAGGAGTTCTACGTCGATGGTGGGCCAGCGACTGTTGGAATCATTGCCAGCGTGAGCGCACCCTTCTGCGGTTCGTGCGATCGCGTCCGCCTCACATCAGATGGTCAACTGCGCTCCTGCCTGTTTTCCAGAGATGAAATGGACCTACGAAAAATCCTTCGCAGTGAAATACTTTCAGAGAATGAAATTCGCGAGGAAATATCTGCCAGACTTCAAAAGACGGTACTTAGCAAACTTTCGGGGCACGGAATCAATAACCCCGACTTCGTGCAGCCAAAGCGCCCAATGTCTGCTATCGGCGGCTAGCCGCCGGCGAAGGGCGGAAGCACATCCACCGTGCTGCCTGGCGGAATTACGCCTTCCCAATCGTGCAGAACGATACCGTCAAGGAAGAATGAGCACTGCAAGAAAACCTGGGCAAGTCGAGGATTCTCACGTGAGATATTGGCAAGTATGAGATCGAGCCTGTCAGGGGTCACGAGAAATTCAGATTCTCCAGCGGCCGATCGCGCCGCCGCATAAAGTCGCAACGTCACTAGTTCATTCATTCACTTTCCTCAATTTACGAAGGCCCGACGCAGTTGTTTACGAAGAGAGAAGACCACCGCAACAGCGACTAACGCCATGACAGCGCTTAGCGCGTACGCAGAACTCATATCCTGGTCTGTGTCAAAATAAACCTGCATGGGCCACGTTTGCGTCAACCCAGGTAACGATCCCGCAAACATCATGGTTGCTCCGAATTCTCCAAGGGCGCGTGCCCACGCTAATAATGCCCCTGTTGCGATTCCATTGCGTGATTGCGGGAGGGCAATCAGTCGAAACATCGTGAAAGGTGTGGCCCTGTCAATCTCGGCTGCATCCTGCTGATCACTTGGCAAGTGGCGAAAAGTGGATTCGGCAACTAATGCAAGAAATGGCATACCCACAAAAACGCCTGTAAAGACCACAGCCGACGCAGTGAAGGGCATGGACCAACCGGTTGCATTATAAATGTAACGGCCAACTAAGCCATTGCGCCCGAGGAGGGCAAGCAATGACATTCCAGCTACCGTCGGTGGTAATACGATCGGGGCTAGGACCAAGGGCCGCACCAGGTTCACGATTCTTGGGTTTCCTCTTGCCAGGACCCAAGCCAGAGGAACACCCAAGATGATGCAGAGCAGTGTGGCCAGCAAGGAACTCCACAGTGAAAGTCGGATTGCGGCCATCGCGTTGACATTTGTTAAACGACTCACCAGCGTGCCCCATGGAACTTTGGTGAAAAGTGCAAGAAGCGGAAGAACAAGGACCAAGCCACCCAATGTTGCTAGGGAAAGAGTAAATGCATCCAACTTTTTACGAATCATATTTTCATTTCGCCCTGCCGAATCCGGCTTCGGCCAGTACTTTGCGACCGTAGGCAGAGAGAACAACATCTACAAAGCCCGTCGCCAATTTCTGCTGAGTACTGCTCTTAAGGACGCCGATTGGATAATGCGTTGTTGCGCCTTCAGTTGGCTTGAAACGGACTTCTTTAAGGACGCCTTTATTTGCAAGGTAATCCGTATGATAAATAATCGCAGCGTCCACTTCCCCGCTCACAAGTTTGGCAACCACGCTAGAGACTTTGGGTTCAAGTGAGACAGGCTTGGAGGTGATTCGTCCGTCACTGGCAAGGGCCGAATCTGCAGCCACTCCGCAAGGCACTATATGTGCGCACTGAATCCACTTCACACCACGTTTATTCAAGTCAACAATTTTGTTGATATGGAACCTATTGACTCGAGGGGTTGCTAACACAACTCGATTCGAGGCAAAAAGTACCGCGCTTGGGACTAGCGCCTCTACGGTCTTCATATCGGCAATCGAAGCCGATGCAAATACATCAGCAGGCGCCCCCGCTCGCATCTGCGTGGCCAACGTAGGAGAGGCCAGGAAAGAGAATTGCACCCTCACGCCCGGGTGCTTGGCCTGAAATTCTCTACCCATGATAGTAAATGTCTCAGCAAGACTGGATGCTGCAAAGACTGTCAGAGTGGTACTCCCACTTTCGCGTACCGACGCATCGGATGGTCCAACCGTCAGTGAGAGCATCACCACCGCAGTCACGAAAGAGAGGGCACGGCGTTTCATTCAATCATCCTAACAGCGGTAAATAGACTTTCGCTTTTCCGTTGCGGGCAAAGGCAAGAAGAGTGAGACCGAATTCGTGCGCCAGGTCAACAGCAAGAGATGTCGGAGCAGAAACCCCGACCAGCGCCGATACCCCCGCGACTATTGCTTTTTGTACGATCTCGTAGCCAATCCTTCCGGAAACTACAAGTGTCCAATCCCGTAGGGGAAGTTCTTGTGACATCAATGCAGCACCAACGACTTTATCTACCGCGTTATGGCGGCCAACATCTTCGCGGATCCATCGCGGCAATCCTCCTGGATCCACCAACAATGCCGCGTGTAGCCCACCAGTCTTATCAAAAATGCTCTGTCTGCCTTGCAGTAGATCTGGCATTGCGGCAAGTTCTAGAACCGAGTGCGTTGGTGGAGAAACTGGATTGACCCCTCGCTTATGGAGGTCAGAAATACTGGTAGAGCCGCAGACACCACATGCTGATGTCATGGTAAATCGGCGCTCGAGGGCTCGTGGATGTTCCGGCGAGTCATCACTTACTTCCGAAATGACGATATTGGCGCGCTGCCTTGGTGTGAGAGACCGATCCCCGCACACCTTGACTCCCAATAAATCATCCGGCGATGAGAGAAACCCTTCTCCCCAGAGAAAGCCCATAGCAAGTTCAAGATCAGCACCGGGAGTGCGCATCGTGATGCCCAATTGATCTTCGACGCCCCGGCGTTTGATGCGAATCTCAAGTGGTTCTTCGACGACGACGCTGTCAGTCGTTGGAGCATTGGATCGCGTGTCTTGGACCTTTACCCGGGCAATGGAAGAAGGTGCGGCGTCGCCATTTTTCATTTTTAAGCCTTTTGGTGACGGTAAAACTCGAGATTCTCAGGAGGCAGAGGCGTTCTGCCAAGAATCAAATCTGCTGCCCTTTCGGCGACCATCATGACGGGGGCATAGATGTTGCCGTTTGTCACATACGGAAAGACCGACGCATCAACGACACGCAGTCCTTCCACTCCATGGACCTTCATCGTCTCAGGATCGACTACCGACATCTCCTCGGTACCCATTTTTGCCGTACACGAAGGGTGCAAGGCTGTTTCACCGTCGCGTCGGACCCAGTTCAGGATTTCCTCATCCGTATCCACGGATGCACCCGGTGAAGTCTCTCCCCCGTTATAAGGATCCATTGCCCTCTGAGTCAGAATCTTTCTGGCAACATGAATCGCCTCGACCCACTCCTGTCTATCTTGCTCGGTAGACAGATAGTTGAAACGCAACTTGGGTTTGTCCATGGGGTTTGTACTGTTAATCATCACGGAGCCTCGCGCATCGGAATACATAGGTCCAACGTGCACTTGATAGCCATGTCCAGATGAAGGAGCAGTGCCGTCATATCGGATCGCAAGCGGAAGGAAATGAAACATCAGATTTGGATATGCCACCTTGTCGTTGCTGCGAGCGAATCCGCCGGCTTCAAAATGATTTGTCGCACCTGGCCCCTTGCGAAGGAAAAGCCACTCTGCGCCGATGAAGGGCCTACGCCAAGATTTCAGCATAGGTTGCATAGAAATCGGCTCTTTACAGGAGTACTGGACATAGACCTCAAGGTGGTCCTGCAAATTCGCCCCAACGCCAGGCAGATCTGTTACCAGTTTGATCCCAAGCTTTCTCAAATCTTCAGCGTTGCCAATCCCTGAAAGCTGAAGGATCTGCGGGGTATTGATGGCTCCCCCGCAAAGTACTACTTCTCTGGATTTGAAAGTCGCCTTCTTGCCCTTAACGATGGCCTCAACGCCGACAGCGCGCGTGCCTTCAAAAAGAACCTTCGTCACCATCGCTTTCGTCTTGATGCTCAGGTTCTTCCTGTTCTTCACCGGATACAAGTACGCCCTCGCCGCACTGAGACGGCGGCCGCGTCGCACATTGCGGTCAAAGGCCGCAAAGCCCTCTTGTCGGTAGCCATTAACGTCATCCGTAAGCGAATATCCCGCTTCCACAGTTGCCTTGAAAAAAGCGCTAAAGAGCGGGTTCTTAACAGGACCGCGCTCCAACGCAAGCGGGCCACTATCGCCACGGAAGGGATTTCGTGGATCGGCTAAACAATTTTCCATCCGTTTGAAATAGGGCAGACAATGGGCATAATCCCAATTCTCCATACCTTGATCTTTTGCCCAACGCTGGTAATCCATGGGATTTCCGCGCTGCCAAATCATCCCGTTGATGCTGCTCGAGCCACCGAGGACTTTTCCTCGCGCATGGTAGATGCGACGGTTATTCATGAAAGGTTCCGGCTCGGATTCGTACATCCAGTCGTAGCGCTTATTGCCAATGGGAAATGCAAGCGCTGCAGGCATGTGAATGAATACATCCCACTTGGAGTCCCGACGCCCAGCTTCGAGAATTAAGACTTCGTTCTTAGGGTCTGCGCTCAGTCGGTTGCCAAGTGCGCTTCCAGCCGAGCCACCGCCAATGATGATGTAATCGTATTGCGCGCTCACCGAGGGCCACCTTTCCTGATTCCTGCACGATCAAATATCTAGATTCATGCAAGGACGTGCTCACCTGGCAATTCTTTGCCAAGTAAACACGCCCCGCACGTCAGTGAGTTCAGGAGCGAACTAACCGTTAATGTTTCTCACGCACTACGCGAGCCACGCCTTAACTTGTGCTGGATGAGCTATGACCCATTTCTTCGCAGCCGCCTCATCGGTCATTCTATCGACCGCCAGTGATTTGGCCACGGAGTTCTGGTCAGCATTAGTCCACTTGAAATTCTTGATCATCTTTGCAGCGGGTGATCCTGAATTCATAAACTTGACTCTGGCAATCTTGTTGAGAGCGTACGGTGGATAGTCACATGCAACCTTTGCGGCCACTGTATCGCAACCCACGGTGTATGGAGGAAGCATCACATGCTTCAACGGCACTTGGGCAAGGAACCACTGTGGCTCGTAGAAGTATCCAATCATTGGCCTTTTCTGAGCCTCGGCGTTACGAAATGAGGTAATCAAAGCTGCTTCGCTGCCAGTATAGACAACTTTGAAATTGAGCTTGAGGTTCTTGATAAGCGCCTCATCATTGGTTACGTAGGATGGATCTCCGTCAAGGAACGCACCCTTTGAGCCCGATTCAGAAGTCTTGAACATCGATGCATACTTGTTCAAGTTCTTGTAGTTGAGAATATCTGGATATTTGTGGGCCATCCAAGGGACCACATACCAGCCGATAATTCCCTTATTGCCGGTGAGGCCCAAATCGACGGCGACCTTCTGTGTCTTGATGTACTTCTTGGCCAAGTCATCGTGTCCCCAGTTTTCCAAGATTACATCTACTTGGCCGGAGGAAAAACCCTGCCATGAAATTTCTTCGCTGATATTTTTCACAACCACTTTGCAACCCAAATTGTGCTTTAGAACATAGGAAACAACGGCAAGGTTGGCTTCGTATCCAATCCATGCGTTATCTGCCAACGTGACTGTGCCACATTTTGCGGTACTCGCCTTCGAGTAGGCAGCTTGCGCACTTCCAGCGGCAGATGACGCAAATGTCACCGCGCCCGCTAGTAGCAGGTAAGTTGTTACTCGCCGAGCACGATGACTTTTAAACATTGTGCGTCCTCCAGCTCCAACGACTTGCGTCGTCATTAACCGCTGCTCGGTTGAGCAACGGAACCTAGTGTGATGCTTCGACGTACTCCTTCGAATTCCTGTGTGCCGCCGCTTGCGTAATACGATCGAGCATTATCCCAAGAAGAACAATTGCCAACCCGGCAGCCAAACCTTTACCTTTTAAGTTTTCTTGGGCGAACCCAGCCACGACAAGATATCCGAGTCCGCCCGCACCGACTAAACCGCCTACAACAATCATCGCTAAAACATAGATAATGCCCTGATTTGTGGCAAGAGCAAGCGCCCTTCTCGCGCTGGGTATCTGGACCTTCGTAATCATCTGCCATGAGGATGACCCTGCCGCCGTCGCGGCCTCAATAATGGTTTCAGGAACTCCGCGAATGCCGTCGGCCATCAATTTGATCGACGCTGGCGCCGCATACACGACGGCAGCCATAATAGAAGTGAATCTTGTAGCGCCGAATAATCCAAGAAATGGAACAAGGTAAACAAACGCCGGTAGCACCTGTCCTGCATCCAAAACGGGTCTGATCCAACGATCCGCTCTCTTGCTTCTTCCAATCCACGTACCGACAACGACTCCGAGTGCAACCGTAATCACAGACGCTACTAACGTGGAAGCAAGTGTCACCATTGTGTCCGACCAGAGTCCCGTGCCGACTATGGCAAGAACGCAAAAGAGAGAAATCCAAGCTAATCTCTTCCCGCCGAATATGGCACCAAGTCCAACAAAGGCCAAGCCAGTGATAAACCAAGGACTCTGCGTCAGCAAGGTCTGCACAGGATTGATCAGCCCATAAGAAACCACATTGGTGATTGCGTTTGTGATTGCGACGAAGTGCAATTGAAACCAGTTGACGTAGATATCGACGTACTTCGCGATATTGGATCCAAACGTTCCAGAGCCCGGAAAGGTTCCCGCCCATGCAACACTTCTGGAGATGAATACCGTCGCTAAAGTTAGGACCGCCACAGCCGCGAGCGTCGCTCTGTGGGAGCTGCGAGAGACCACAGGGACGTTTCCGGCATCCACTTTTGAAGCCGCGGCTGTCGTGGATCTATCCAGCACAACGGCAAGAATGACGATAGCTAATCCAGCTTGGAATGCCCTCCCTACATCCAGTGATTCGAGGGCCCGGATAACCACCTGACCCAAGCCCGGAGCATCGATGAGCGCTGCAATCGTGACCATCGACAGGGCGGCCATAATCGTCTGATTTATTCCCACCACGATTGTCCGCTTTGCCTGTGGTAATTGAACCTTGCGCAACGCTTGGAATCGCGTGGAACCCATGGAGACCGCAGCCTCGACGCTTGACCAAGGCACCTGCTTAATTGCCACTGACGTAATTCGAAGTGCCGGTGGCACGGCATAGATGAGAGTGACGATGGTCGCGGATGCGGGCCCAATCAGGAAGAAGAGGGTTACGGGAGTCAAGTAAACAAAGGTAGGCATCACTTGAGCAAAATCAAGGGCGGGCGTAATAAGTCTCTCAAATCTAGGATTGAGTCCGGCGTAAATCCCAAGCGGGATTCCTATCAATAGTGAAAGAGTCACTGCCGCAAGAGTCAGCGCCAATGTGTCCATCGATTCTTGCCACAAACCAAGCAGACCAAGACTAATGAACCCTGCAACCGAGAAAATCGCGATTCTTATACTGGAAATTGAGTAAATCACGAAACCGAGAATTGCAACGACTCCAAGCCAGCCAATCTGGGGAATCGTTCTGGTGTCTCCTGTTTGGCTGATCATGTTCTGCAAAAACGTTACGAATCCATTCATGAAGCCTCTAATTACGTTAATGAATGAGGTAAAGATGGGATTCGATTCTCGATTCGTGTCGATCCACGCACTCACATTGTCGAGCCAAACTTGGAAAGGAGTCAGACTTGATCGGTCTAAGGGCAAGGTCGCTTTGCCCCTCAAGAAGATTGCAAATGCAAGAAATCCGAAAGCGAGCAAACCCAGGTATACATTGAGCTTGGAGCGTTTCTTCTCCAGCAAAGCCGCCTTCCCCTCGGACGGCCTGTTCAACAATTGCGTGGACATTAGGCCTGGACTCCAGCAATTACTTCCAAAATATCTTTGGACGTAACCACGCCTATCAGGTGACCGTCTTCCATCACACGGACTGAACATCCAGCTTCAAGAACTTGTCGCGCGGCGTCGCGGACCGAAATAGTTGGCGGGAGTATTGGGCCCAGGAGATCGTCTCCTACATCTGGTGCGCGTGCTATCCAGCGCAGAGTAAGCACATGTGACCTTGGGAAATCACGGACGAAGTTTGCGACGTAATCATCGGCCGGAGACGCAACGAGTTCCTCCGGAGTGCCTATCTGAACAATTGCCCCATCGCGCATGATCGCAATTCGATCCCCGAGCTTCACTGCCTCCGCTAGATCATGGGTGATAAAAACAAGCGTCTTACCTAATTCATGATGAAGACGAATAACTTCAGCCTGCATATCTCGCCGAATGAGCGGGTCTAGGGCACTAAAAGGTTCATCCAAAAACAACACCTTGGGATCAACGGCCAGAGCTCGAGCAAGACCCACACGCTGCTGCATGCCACCGGAGAGCTGGTCTGGGTAGGCATTCGCATACCCCTGCAAGCCCACTAGATCGATGACCTCACTTGCACGAGCGTGCCTAGCCTCTTTTTTAACGCCATTAATCTCAAGGCTATATGCGATGTTGTCGATCACTTTGCGATGTGGGAGCAGACCGAAGTGCTGAAATACCATAGAGAAACTGGTCCGCCTTAATTCCCGCAAGCGCTTTGTATCTACTTTAAGAATGTCCTCGCCCTCAAGTTCAAGCTCTCCCTGAGTAGGTTCTATCAAGCGAGTCATGCAGCGGACTAAAGTCGATTTTCCTGATCCTGACAAGCCCATGACGACAAACACTTCCCCGAGGGCCACATCAAAGGAGACATTCCTGACGGCAATCGTGTTGCCAGTTTGGGCACGTAACTCCGATCGGCTTAGATCCTCAGTTGGAGTTCCAATTATCTTGTCCGCATTGGGTCCAAAAACTTTCCAGAGATGACGCACCGAAATCATCGGTGCACTCGAACTCATTTACTCTCCCTATGTAGCGCATCTGCAAACCAACCAGAGCGTGCAGGAGAAGAGTTCGTCCAAATGTGTTTCATTTCAAGATACTCCTGCAATCCGCTCGGTCCGAGTTCTCGGCCGATCCCAGACGCCTTAAACCCTCCCCATTCAGCCTGCGCCTTATACGGCCCATAGTCATTTACCCAAATTGTGCCGTGACGAAGTGCCTTAGCCACCCTCTTCGCCTTTTCCGAATCACTAGTCCAAACTGCACCAGCCAAGCCGTAAATCGTGTCGTTCCCGAGTGCGATTGCCTCCGCCTCGCTGTCGAAAATTTCAACCGTCAAGACAGGACCGAACGATTCGTCCTGGACACATGACATGCTAGAGGCACAGTTGTCGAGAACAGTCGGCTCGAAATACCAACCTTTAGCCAAAGCTCCAAGAGTGCTTCTTCGGCCACCGGTAAGTAATTGCGCGCCCTCGGAAACTGCCATCTCAACATAATGTGAAACCTTCTCCAAATGAGTCCGGCTGATTAGCGGGCCAGTTTCGGCAGTGAGATCATCTGGACCACCCATGCGAAGAGCTTTGGCCCGAGCAACAATCGCTTCCACGACCTGGTCATGAATTGCGCGTTCAACCAATAAACGCGTGCCAGCCGAGCAGACTTGTCCAGAGTGCAAGAACACCGCGGTGACGGCGTTGTCTATTGCAGCATTCAAATCTGCGTCCGCGAAAATGATATTCGGATTCTTGCCACCCAGTTCTAGCGCAACTTTCTTCACGGTTTTTGAAGCAGTCGCCATAATTGCCTTGCCGGTTGCCAGTCCGCCCGTGAAAGAGACTAAATCGACCCGTCGGTCACTTGTCAGTGGCGCCCCGACCACTACACCCGCTCCAAGAATCAGATTTGCAACACCTTGGGGCGTGCCAGCTTCATCCATGAGCTCGAACAGCGCGATTGCCGACGATGGCGTCAACTCGCTTGGTTTCACAATGAAGGAACATCCGGCAATCAATGCTGGTGCGACTTTCCACGATGCTTGAAGAAGTGGGTAGTTCCATGGCCCAATAAGGGCGCAAACTCCGACCGGTTCGGTGACGACTCGACTTTCGATTCGCTCATCGCCTACATTCACCACGCGATCGTGCTGGCTCAGACCAAGGCCGGCGTAGTACCTGAAGACTGATATCACATCGGCAAGGTCATAACGGGCTTCAACAATTCTTTTGCCGGTATCGCTACTTTCGAGTAGCGCGATCTTCTCGGTGTCTCGCTCTAAAAGATCAGCAATACGAGCCACGAGCGCGCTCTTCTCTGCCCAACTCCACGATGAGAATTTGCCCGAATCAAAACTGGCGCGTGCCGCGGCTATTGCATCAGATGCATCTTGCGGGGTTGCTTCAGAGACGATTGCAACGAGGGAGCCATCATGAGGACTTCTGATTTCGCGGGTGAAGCCGTTGGAGGCACCGCGCCACTGTCCGTCAATGAATATAGAGTTGACGGATTGAGTGGGCATTGTCGTGCCTGCTTGATTCAACTGTCGAGCTGGCTTTTTCGCATGGCAACAAAGTCAGACAATTCTAATAATGTTGATGCTTCCATGTCTGGCATGACGTAATCTTCCAACTTTTTCTTCCAGATCTCTTCGGCGCGATCGCGTGTGTCGCGTGAACCCAACCTGGTCCACCGCTCGTAGTTATCGCTGTTCGTCAGGAAGGGTCGGTAGAAACAATCACGGAATCGATCCATCGTGTGCGCGGCGCCAAGGAAGTGTCCGCCATGCCCGACTTCAAGGTGGGCATCGAAGGCAAGGGAGGACTCATTGAATTCCAACGGAGTGAATTCGACCATGAGAGATTGCAGAATTTCCACGTCCAAGACAAATTTGTCATAGGAGGAGACCAATCCGCCTTCTAACCAACCTGCAGTGTGCATGACCCAGTTTGTACCTGAGAGGAAAGTTGGCATCATGGTCATCATTGTCTGATAGGCCGACTGCGCATCCACGGTCTGGGAGGAATTGAGTCCGCCGCCTCCCCGGAATGGCAGCTTGAAGTGACGGGCGATCTGACCGGTGCAGAGCAGACCAATTCCTGACTCCGGAGTGCCAAACTGAGGCGAGCCCGACTGCATGTCAATATTTGAAAGAAAGGATCCAAACACTGCCGGTGCGCCCGGACGAATCAACTGCACTAAGGCAAGTCCAGTGAGCGCTTCGGCTATTTGTTGGGCAAGAGTGGCAGGGATTGTCACCGGGCTCATTGCACCCATAAGTAGAAAGGGTGTTACGACTACTGGTTGACCCGCCAACGCGTATTCACGTAACGAATCAAGCATTCGATCATCCCATCGGAGGGGTGAATTGCAATTAACGAGAGAAATCAGGGCAGGAGTCTCCTCGATAGCTGCTCGTCCACCATGGATAATCTCCGCGATACGAATGACATCGCGCGCGTTCTCAGCGGTCACAACATTGCCCATGAAGAATTTGTCAGTGAGCGTCGCTGCGGCAAACGCCATATCGAGGTGGCGAGAATCCAGGGAAAGATCATTTGGTTCGCAAACCACTCCCCCCACACTATCGAGAGCATCGAATGATTGAGAGAGCTTGCAGAAGTTTTCAAAATCTCTAAAAGTGGCGTCGCGCCGCACGTTGCCTTCTCGCACGAAGGGCGGACCATATACGCCACCGAAGACCATCGAATTTCCACCGATATGAACATTGTTCTTTGGGTTACGAGCGCGAAGATTGAATTCGGTTGGAACCTTGGCCACTTGCTGGAGAATCCAATCAGGATCAAACTTGACGTTTGCGTCCTCCACCGTCTGCCCGGCCTCACGAAGCAGTTCCACCGCCCATGGACTCATGAATTCCACGCCGATTTCAGAAACTATTCGGCGCCATCCCGCATCAAGGACCGACATTGATTCTTCGCTGAGGATGTCATATCGGGGCATTCGATTCTCAAACACTTACGCCTCCACCTAAATAGTTCTCGCGCTGGGTTGACCTAGAACGGGAACGACAATACGCTATGAATGTGGAACATGAGTTCCATATTGTGGAACTATCGAGCGGCACTATTTTGGCGTTGACGGGAGGGGAAAGTGGCTAAATCCGAGATCACCGGAACGCAGGCTATCGACCGAGCCAGCGCACTTCTCATCCATGTCATTGAGGCGCTAAACCCACCCCTGCTAAGCCAGTTAGCCCTGTCTCACGAACTTCCAAAGAGCACGGCTTCGCGACTTCTTGGCGCCCTGGAGAAGCAAGGACTCATCCAAAGGGATCGCGCCGGCGCTTATCTACCTGGGAGCGTCCTTACTCGTTTCGCCAGACAGCGAAATCATGAACTCGATCTGTCAATGAAGATGCGTTCGGTTCTTGAAGCCTTGGCAGAAAAGACTGGGGAGACGTCCAACTTAGCAATTGCGGGAAACGGCTACGTCGAGATGATTGATCAAGTTGACGGGCGCTATCTACTAGGTGCGACAAATTGGGTGGGCACCCAGGTTCCATATCACTGCTCCGCACTTGGCAAAGTTATGTTGGCCTACGGAACAGTAAAGATTCCCATTGGGCGTCTTGAAAAGAGGACACCGCGCAGCATTACTACCCGACCCTCCCTTCTTGCCGAACTCGAACAAGTCCGTCGCCATGGTTATGCAACTATCAAAGATGAGCTTGAGGAGGGACTCGTAGCAGTGGCGGCCCCAGTTCGTGACGGCGATGGAAATGTCATCGCGGCAATTTCAGTCTCTGGCCCAACCCCTCGGATTGCGGACAGGCAACTTGCAAGTCTCGGAGAATTGATTATCTCCGAAATCTCTAACCAACAACACGAGAACAAGAAAGTGGGAGCAGCATGAACCACGACGAACTCATCAAAGCACTCTATGACGAGACACTGATGGGAAACGCTCCAGCGGTTCTGGCCCTCACCAATGAAGCCCTCGCCTCGGGTATGGGACCTGACACGATTCTCTTTGACGCACTCATCCCCTCGCTCGAGGAAGTTGGAGCGCGATTTGAACGCGGCGATTTCTTCGTGCCTGAAATGCTTATCGCCGGCAAAGCCATGTCGGGAGCACTCGCCGTACTTCGTCCGCTTCTTGCAGAGACGGGCGCGGAATCCATCGGAACCTATGTAATGGGCACGGTAAAGGGTGACGTCCACGATATCGGCAAGAACTTGGTGAACATCATGCTAGAAGGGGCGGGTTTCACGGTTATCGACCTGGGAGTGCAGACTCCCCCTGATAAGTTCATCGACGCCATTCGTGAACACAAGCCAGACATTGTAGGAATGTCCGCATTCCTAACTACCACCATGCCAATGTTCAAGGTAAATATTCATGAGATCACCAAAGCTGGTTTACGAGACCAAGTAATCATCATGGTGGGAGGAGCCCCAGTGACACAGGAGTACGCGGATGCTGTTGGCGCCGACGGATATGCCGCCGATGCCTCAACCGCAGTTCGCCTGGCAAAAGCGTTAATCAAGAGGCGTCGCGACCTAGTCTCTGCATAGTTAGTCGACACCATGGCCCCCAAACTCCTCCCTTTCATCGAACATGCGATCAAGAAACCCATATGGGACTGTCGTATGTGCGGTCAGTGCGTTCTGCACTCCACCGGGATGACTTGCCCGATGACTTGCCCGAAAACGCTGCGCAACGGACCGTGCGGAGGAGTCCGAGAAGACGGCAATTGTGAAGTGAACCCGCAGATGCAATGTGTATGGGCAAAGGCGTTCGAGCGAAAAGAATCGTTGCCCCTTCCCAACGTATGGAAAAAACACTTCAACGACCTTCGACCGCCCGTTGATATGCAATTGAAGGGCACCTCCTCCTGGATCAACCTGATCACCAAGAGAGATCAGCAGACTCCTAAAGGATGGCAAGCTGGCATCTCCTCGGGCGAGGCAGAGTAATGTCGCACTTACGCGATCTGCTTGAGAACTCCGATACGAAAGTTTTCACAGCCGAGTTTCCGACCATTGACGGAGCAGGCATGGCTCGCGTCGTTTCCAACATCGAGCGCTTGGCGCCGTGGTTTGACGCAGTAAACGCCACCGACAATCCGGCCGCCCACGCCCACGCATCAAATACGGCAGTGGCTATCGCGATAAAAACGCACGGGCTCGAACCGATCATGCAGATTGCCTGCAGAGACAAGAATCGACTAGCCATTCAATCTGACATGGTCGGTGCCGCCCTTCACGGAATAGAGAATCTCTCGTTGATGACGGGCGACGATGTCACCGCTGGCGATGAACCCGAAAGTCGACGCGTTTTTGACTTGGACTCAGCACAGGCAATTAGCGTGGCGCAATCGCTCAACAATGGCGTCTACCTGTCGGGTCGGGCGATCAAACCGCCGACGAATTTCTATATTGGAGCTGTGGAGAATGCCGCTGCCCCTCCCCTGGAGTATCGCGTGCAACGAGCACTCAACAAGCACCTCGCTGGTGCCCGATATCTTCAATTACAGATCTGCTTCCACGCAGATCGACTTGAGACTTTCTGCGCCGGTGTCGCCAAAATGGCTCCAAACCTTCACCTCCTCCCGACGATCGTCTTGCTCAAGGGTGTACGCCAACTCCATTTCATGAACGACAAGGTGCCAGGTATAAATGTTCCGCGAGCTACGATTGAGCGAGTTGAAAATAGCTCTGATCAATTGGAGGCCGCCTACCAACTGGCACTTGAGCAGGCTAGGCATGCACTGGCACAGCCACGAGTTCGAGGACTTCATATTGCAGACTTTCGCCACGATGAATCCTTGGTCCGATTGATGAAAGACCTCGAAAGAACGCCCCGAAAAATTCACCAGGCAATTCCCCTAAGCGCACACTAGGAGTCTCGAATGCACACAGTACTAAAGTCAGCCACAAAGACGGTGACCATTGGACACGATCAACCTTTCTGCATCATAGGCGAACGGATCAATCCGACCGGGCGCAAGCAGTTCCAGATGCAACTTCGCGCCGATGACCTTTCCCGGCTTGCAATTGATGTAGAACAGCAAGTCAATGGCGGGGCCGATGTTCTGGATGTAAACATGGGCGTCCCACTCACTGATGAGCCTGCTCTGCTTGGTAGGACTATCACCATGATTCAATCATTGACAGACCTTCCCATCTGCATCGACTCATCGATCATTGAAGCTCTGCAGGTCGGCCTTGAGACATATCAGGGCAAGGCTCTCGTCAACAGCGTGACAGGTGAAGACGACCGAATGGATCTGGTGCTTCCTCTTATTAAAAAGCATGGCGCGGCAATCATTGCTCTACCCAACGATGAAACGGGAATTCCAGCGACGGTGGCAGAGCGAATGGCTATTACCGAAAAGATCGTTCGCACCGTTGAGAAATACAAAATCCCGCTAGAGGATCTCTTGATTGATCCTTTGGCGATGCCTGTGGGTGCCGACCCAGATTCGGTCAAGATCACCTTGGAGACCATCTACAGAATCCGCGAAAAATGGGGGCTCAATATGACTTTGGGCGCCTCTAACGTCTCCTTCGGCCTTCCCTATCGTCACGCGATAAATGCGGCCTTCCTTCCTGCGGCTATGTCCCATGGACTTACGAGTGCGGTGATGGATGCACGAACGCCTATCATTGTCGAAGCCGTGCGCGCAGCGGATCTACTCCTGGGTCTTGACCCATGGGGTGCAAACTGGATTAGCCGCTTCCGCGCGCTAGAGGCAGCAAAGGCATCATCGAACGCGTCATTGAACACTGGGGCATAACATCGCAAAAAAAGAACAAGAGGATTCTACGTTGCCAGAACACGACGGCACCGGACGCGTCAAACTGGCAATTCGCTCGCTCGAAAAAGATGGAACCGTGGCTAACGAGCGAATTATTGCTGTTCCAACGGGAGTCAGCGTATTTGATGCAGCGTCGTGGAATGGAATCGCAATAGATTCTACTTGTGGTGGCTATGGCACGTGCAAAAAATGCAAGATCAAAATAACTAGAGGTGATGTCCCCGCCTCTGCCTTAGATCTCCGGGCCTTCACAGCGGGGGAAATCTCACAAGGATGGCGATTGGCCTGTCTTGTCCGTACCGTCACCGATATCTCAATCGATGTGCCTCCCCTGACTACTCGGCCAAAGGCCGCAACGGTCGGAGTTGGCCGACAGGTGATCCTGCGACCTGCAGTGCAGAAAAGATATGTAGAACTCTCTGAACCCACATTGCATGATCAACGCACCGACATTCAGAGGCTACTTGAGGCCATTGACGACATTGAAGCAACTGTTTCCTTGGCCTCGATCAGGACTTTGCCCACGGTCTTGCGAGCCGCGAACTTCAAAGTCACTGCGGTGTTTATCGACCAAGCTCTTATCGATGTCGAACCTGGGGACACAACGGCCATTCGCTATGGAATCGCCTACGACCTCGGCACCACAACTGTTGTTGCAACTTTGCTGGACCTCAACACGGGGACTCCTCTGGCAGTAAAATCAATGCTGAACAAGCAGCAACCTTTTGGCGCCGACGTAATAACGCGAATCAGTGCAACGATGCTTGATCCAACGGCGCTAGAGCGACTTCGCTCTCTCGCGCACGCAACCCTGGCTGAACTCACTATTGAGGTGTGTGAGGAGGCTGGCATCAACCCCGCATTCGTCTACGAAGTGGCCCTGGCAGGAAATGCAACGATGACCCAAATTCTTCTTGGCATTGATCCGGAACCGCTTGGCGTGGCTCCATTCATCATGGCAAGCGCCACTTATCCCAATGTCGAGGCAACCGAACTCGGCATCACCATTCATCCAAATGCCAAGGCCGTGATACTTCCCTCCTTAGGTGCATACGTTGGCGGTGACATCATCGCCGGAGCACTTGCCTCCGGAATGGACCGCGACAAACGCCTTCGACTCTTCATTGATGTTGGCACAAATTGCGAAATCATTCTGGGAGATGGCGAGAAGATTCTGGCTACCGCAGCCCCAGCCGGTCCTGCGTTTGAAGCAGCCTCAATCAAATGTGGTGTACGCGCTGCCTCCGGTGCGATCGAGACGGTCAAGATTGTCGACGGTGATTTCGCTATCGGCACAATTGAGGATGCAGTACCTATCGGGATATGTGGCTCTGGTTTAGTTGATGCCTGCGCTTGTTTGGTGCAGGTCGGCCTGCTCGATCACTCCGGCAGATTCGTTACTGATGACATTGCCAGAGAGATCGCTCCGTTGCTGGCACCTCGCCTGATACAACGAGAGGGCGAGCGGGTCTTCGTACTCACGTGGGGCGGTGAGGCGGGAGACCTCAACGATTGCGTATTTCTCACCCAACGCGACGTGCGCGAACTCCAGTTTGCCAAGGCGGCCATCGCTACGGGCTGGGCACTGCTACTTGAAGAATTTGGAGTTGAAGAGAGCGAAATTCAGCAAGTTCTGCTCGCCGGCTCCTTCGGCTCCTACCTCTCGCCGGCATCAGCGATCAAGATCGGCTTAGTACCCAAATTATCCGTTTTACGAATCATCTCCGCTGGCAACGTTGCAGGTGAAGGGGCAAAGATGACTCTTCTCTCTGCGCAGGAACGTCACGGGGCAACCGCCTTGCTCAACGAGATTGACTATGTGGAACTCTCCGACCGACCAGACTTCAACGATAAATTCGTCGATCGCCTTGCCTTTCCTAAGTACGGCTAAAAACATGAGCATTGGAGTGGTGGCCTGTGGGGCCATCGCCACGCATATCGCCTCCATTGCGGAAAAGCACAGTTTGGATCTCACGATCTATCCATTGCCTCCGCTCTTGCATAACTCGCCCGAGAAAATAGCTGCGGAAGTAGATGCTCTGCTTTCCAAGATCGAAGGTGAGTATGAGAAGTGTTTCGTCGCCTACGCCGATTGCGGAACATACGGCGCACTTGATGCTGTTGTCGCCGCCCACCACGTCTCTCGTCTTGGCGGCGACCACTGCTACGACATATTCGCCGGTGAGAGTGAAATTAAAAAGATTATGCAGGAGACTCCAGGCACGTACTTCCTCACTGACTTTCTTGCCAAGTCCTTTCATCGAAGCGTCGTGGTCGAACTAGGCCTCGACAAGCGCCCGGAGCTTCGCCATGACTATTTTAAGAATTACGTGCAGGTTATCTGGCTCGCGCAAAATCCCACAGCTGAGTTAGAAGAGCAGGCAAGCAGTGCGGCTGCACTCATCGGGCTTCCGCTAGAGATCATGATCGTCGGTGAAGATGGGCTCACAAGGCAGATCCTCAACTTGGTACGTGGTTAAGTTCCAAATCTAGAGCGCGAATCACAATCGGTGAAAGCCTTGTCCGATCCACTTCCTTCATGAGTCGCTCTCGCATGTAAGGAGTCCAGAACTGCTCGATGTGATGTGCAACAGCGTGCTCTGGAGCAGTTTTCGCTGGGACGTTTGCGGCAATCTGGTTTGCCATACGAATAATGGAATCCAACTCAACATCTCCTAATGGCGTGTGCTCCCCTATTCCCTGAGGACCTTTCGAACTCGGAGCGATATCCACCGCGGTCACTTTGTACTCAGGGCAGTTCGTCGCCCAATCTGAGTACTCAGTGGTGATGACGTTGGCCCCACTTTCAGGGAAGTGAAAGGTCGTATAGACCACGCCTGCCGGCACTTCATCAGTGATGCGCGATTTCAAGATTGTTTCGCCAACCCGGCTCGTCAACCGTACCCAAGAGCCATCCTCTATCCCCCGCAACTGTGCATCTGACTCATGGATATCCAAAATGTCTTCGGAGTGCCAGATCACGTTGGCCGTTCTACGTGTCTGGGCCCCGACGTTGTACTGGCTCAGAATGCGACCGGTGGTAAGAAGCAGCGGGAACTTCCGCGTTGCCTTCTCATCGGTTGGCACATATGGGGTGACCATGAAGCGGCCTTCGCCGCGGACAAAGTGATCAACATGCATCACGGGAGTTCCTTTGGGATTGTCAGCATCGCAAGGCCACTGAATACTGCCGAGCTCGTCCAACTTCGCGAAGGAAACACCACTAAAGGTAGGTGTTGTCGCCGCAATCTCATCCATGATTTGGGCTGCGTTCTCATAGCGCATCTCATAGCCCAGGGCCGTGGAGAGATCGCATGTGACTTCGTATTCGGACTTGCCCGTCTTTGAGGCCATGACAGGTCGGACGCGGTTGATACGCCGTTCGGCATTGGTGAACGTACCGTCCTTTTCAAGAAAGGAAGTGCCAGGCAGGAAGACGTGGGCAAACTTCGATGTCTCATTTAGGAAAAGATCTTGAACAATGACAAGTTCCATCGAACGCAATGCCGCATGGACATGCGAGATGTTCGGATCGGATTGAGCGATATCTTCGCCTTGGATGTACAGACCCTTAAACTCTCCCGAGATTGCCGAGTCGAACATGTTCGGAATTCTCATCCCGGGGTTAGCACTTATCACCGTCTTCCACTGGATCTCGAAAATTTCACGAGTCTTAGGATTGGAAATGTGGCGATAACCAGGCAGTTCATGCGGGAAGGAACCCATATCGCACGAGCCCTGCACGTTGTTCTGACCACGAAGAGGATTGACGCCAACACCCGGGCGACCGATATTTCCGGTTGCCATGGCTAAGTTTGCAATTCCCATGACCATTGTTGATCCCTGGCTATGCTCAGTCACGCCTAACCCGTAATAGATCCCCGCGTTAGGAACACTTGCGTATAGACGGGCGGCCTTTCGAACCTCCTCGGCAGGTACTCGCGTTGATGCCTCAAGGGCCTCAGGGCTGTTCTCTGGTAGTCGGATGAATTCTTCCCAGCGAGCAAATGAATCAAGATCGCAGCGCTCATTGACGAAATCGCGATTGATGAGGCCTTCCTCAGCGATGACGTGGGCCATCGCGTTGATGACTGCCACATTTGTGCCAGGAAGCAACTGAAGATGAAGTGCTGTTTCGATATGCGGCGTGCGGACTAATTCGATTTGGCGTGGGTCAATCACGATGAGCTTGGCGCCCTTGCGAAGTGTCTGCTTCAAGCGCGATGCAAAAACAGGATGGGCAGCGGTGGGGTTTGCTCCGATGAGAAGGACAACATCTGCATGCTCCACGGATTCGAAATCTTGGGTACCAGACGATGTCCCAAAGGTCTGGCTTAGGCCATAGCCAGTTGGTGAATGGCAGACGCGCGCGCACGTATCTACATTGTTGTTGCCGAAAGCAGCACGGACCATCTTCTGCACTACGAAGACTTCTTCGTTTGTGCACCGCGACGAAGTGATTCCACCGATACTGTCGATTCCATATTCCGATTGAAGTGCCTTCAATTTCGTTGCCGCATAGTCAATGGCATCTTCCCAGCTGACAACGCGCCATGGCTCGGAGATGTTCTCCCGGATCATCGGGCTCGTGACTCGATCAGCATGAGTGGCATAGCCCCAAGCAAACCGGCCCTTGACGCAAGAATGCCCTTCGTTGGCACCGCCTTCCTTGTACGGCACCATA
>JANMBV010000078.1:0-1557 GCA_031360585.1 Actinomycetes bacterium
AGAAGCAGCCAAGAGCGTAAACATTGGCTGCGTCCGGATGTCAGAGCGCCATTTCCACACAGATCCACCAAGTGTTGCAGAAATCGGTTTGGTTATTACAGACATCAAGGATGCCATCCAAGCTGCGGCCGCCGAAGTTCCGATTACTAAGGCGAAGACGCTGATCGCCGTGGCTGGTACTGCGACTACTGTTGCAGCCGCTGCCCTTGATCTGGACAAGTACGACCCGATCGCGATTCACCTCTCGCGAATTCCAGCCGAGAAAGTGCATGAGATCTCGCAGATGTTCCTGACGATGACCCACGTGGAAAGATCTGCCTTGCCTTACATGCACGTTGGCCGTGTCGACGTAATTGCTGCTGGCGCACTCGTTCTCTCTCAGATCATGGAAGCCACCGGCGCAAAGGAATTCGTCGCATCAGAGAGCGACATCCTCGATGGGATGGCATGGTCCCTTGCCCAAAGTTAAACAGACCGATGTTGTCGCATTAAGCAAGAAATTAACATCCATTGAATTATTGGATAAGAGCATCATTGGCTGTAATGCATGTCCGCGCTTGGTTGATTGGCGGGAAGAAGTTGCAGTCACCAAGCGAAAGTCTTATCTCGATCACGATTACTGGGGTAAGCCAGTTACAGGGTTCGGCTCGGAGAAACCCCGTTTGGTGATTGTCGGTTTGGCTCCCGGTGCGCATGGTGCAAATCGCACGGGACGAGTTTTCACCGGCGATTCATCGGGGGACTGGCTCTTTGGTTCTTTGCACCGCATCGGCATCGCGAAGATTCCAACGAGCGTTTCCGCCGATGACGGACAGAAACTTAAGTACACGCGAATTACTACTGCGGTGCGATGCGCCCCTCCCGGCAATGCGCCAGAGATCGACGAGCGAGACAGATGCGCGCCGTGGTTCAAGCGCGAACTCGAATTGGTGATGCCGACGGCAAGGGCATTTGTCGGACTTGGCGCATTTGCTTGGGGCGTGCTCTTTCACACCTTGGAGGAACTTGGCCACCCCGTTGGTCGCGTGAAATTCACTCATGGGGCGCAATTTCGATACCGCCATGAGGGAGTGGAGTACCTGCTCATCGCCAGTTTCCACCCCAGTCAGCAGAACACCTTCACGGGCAAATTGAATCGCGAAATGCTGGATTTCGTACTTGAGAAAGCAGGTAGATTTGCCCACGCCGTTAAGTAACCAAGATCAGTAGGCAGTAGCACGCCCTCGTAGCCCAATGGCAGAGGCAGAGGACTTAAAATCCTCCAAGTGTGGGTTCGACCCCCACCGAGGGCACATTGATTAGGTGATCCTGCCCAGACGAAGGGCGGCTTCAATGTAGGCCTCCAACTCAAAGCGCTCACCCACTGATAGCACTTCGACGGCAACTACCTCAAGGCCTTTATGTAACTTCCTATAAACAATACGAAACCTCGGAGGGATGTCTTGGCGAACGTCAAAAAGTATCTTGAAACAATCACTTAGATCGCCTGTGGATTCTCTCTTTTCGAGTGGCTTACCTTGGATGTTTCCATTTCGAAGTTGCTTCATCAGAGATAGA
>JANMBV010000015.1:0-1636 GCA_031360585.1 Actinomycetes bacterium
CACCCCAGCTGAAGTTCTTCGCGCAGCTCAACAACGTGTTCGACCGCAGGTACAACACCGCGTCGCAGCTCGGTGCCACCGCGTTCGACGCCAACGGCAACTTCCAGGCACGCCCATTTCCAGCCGACGCGAATGGTGACCGCCCGTTGCAGCATTCGACGTTCTACGCAGCCGGCGCGCCGCGCACGTTCTGGGTCGGCGTGCGCTACCAGTTCGCGGCTCCTGATTAGCAAGAATGTTCAGCCCACCGCAGGTGATGCTCCGGGCGAGGCTTGGTCGTGGCGGCGGCGACGATCAGCCGCTGGGTCAAGCCGGCCAGATCGAAGCGGCGATTGAAGCGGTAGGCGAACTCGGCGAAGTAGCGATGGGCGTACTTGGAGAAGGCGAAGGCGTGATAGGTCCCGGCGATGGCGGTTTTCAAGTTGCCCAGGGTGGTGTTGATCGCGTTGAACTGCGGCAGATCCTTGGGCTTGAGCGAGCCGACCACATGGGGCTCGTGAGTGCAGCCGGCTTGGGTGACGGCGGCAAAGCAAGCCAGGCCGTCGCTGATGACCTTGGCCCCGGGCGCCAGGCTGCGCTTGGCCCAATCGGCCACGGCCTTGGAGGTGAAGCCACTGACCGGGCTGAGCTTGACGCGGCGTGGCGCACCGCTGTCGGTGGTGGCCACGGCCGCGACGAAGGGCACCTTGTTCTCCGAGCCCCGGCCAGCCTTGCCGCCAGTGCGCTCGCCGCCCAGGTAGGCGTCGTCGACCTCCACGCGCCCGTCCAGCGTGTACAGCGCCTCGCGCTCGAGCATCGACTGCATGACTTTGTGCTTGATCAGCCAGGCCGTCGGATAGCTCACCCCGAGGCTGCGCATGAGCGACAGCGCCGAGAGATTGGTCTTGGCTTGGGCGAGCAGGTACAGCGCCAGGAACCAGGTGCGCAGCGCCAGCTTGGTGCTGTGAAACAGGGTGCCGGCGATGATCGAGGTCTGCTGCCGGCAACTCAGGCACTGGAAGGTCTGGCGATGGCGCACGCCAAGAACGCAGTGCGCGGTCCCGGCGCACTGCGGGCACACGAAGCCCTGCGGCCAGCGTGCCGCCACAAGGGCCGCTTCGCACTGCCGCTCGCTGCCGTACAGATCGAAGAACGTGGACATCGACATTCCCGGCTGAAATTGCACGCGGTTCATGGCCATGGCTTGGGCTCCTGGGGTTCGGTCAAAGCCCATCTTTTCACCCCACAGGCTCATGGCGTGAGCCTGGCTGAACATTCTTGCTAATCAGGAAACGGTTTGAGGGGTGTTTTCATGCGGGCGTTGCCGTCGTGGGCATGACCGCGAAGCCAAGCGCGGCGGCGCGGCGTTTGAGGGCGGTGATGCTGCGCTGACGCTGCTGCGCCTCGTAGTGCTGCTGGCCTTGATCGACGAAGTCTTCGCCGCGGGTCAACATGAAGTACACCATCCGTGCCAGCTTGTGGGCGGTGGCGGTGTTGGCGCGCGGCTTGTCCATGCGCCCAGACAGTCGGCGGTAGAACGCGCCCAGCGCGGAGTCGCTGCGCGACAGACTCATCGCGGCCATCTTCAGCGCCTGGCGCACCCGGTTGCCCGAGCGCTTGGTCTTGCTCGACAGCACCTTGCCGCCGCTGATCTTGG
>JANMBV010000086.1:0-10419 GCA_031360585.1 Actinomycetes bacterium
CTTGCGTAGAAGTTATGGTGACTCCTCTCTCAACATTGGCGGCATTAGCGTCAATGCCGCTTTTTTGTCAGACCTTACTTTCCAGCCAGAAACTCACTTGGTTACCGCGGGGGCTGGAGTCTCTATCGGCACTCTCGAGAAAGCTTCACTTGCCAGACAACTCTTCCCACCTGTCGTGCCCGGTACGGGTTTCGTCAGTATCGGAGGTGCGATCGCCGCCGACATCCATGGAAAATCTCATCACACGACTGGCTCTTTCTCATCTTGCGTAAAGAGAATTCGATTGCTCTACGCAGATGGAGAAATCCGCAATCTCTTCCCGGAAGGACCTAGTGCAGATCACTTCTGGGCCACAGTCGGCGGACTTGGACTTACTGGGATGATTCTTGAGGCGGATCTCCAACTTATTCAGATGCAAGAAGCATCGGTGCTAGTAGAGGAAACTAGGGTCAATAATCTTGAAGAGATGCTCACCCTTCTTTCCGCTTCTGATAGGAACTTCCAACACACTGTGGCGTGGATAGACCTTTCTGGCGATTTCCGGGGTCGAGGTGTCGTGGGCAAAGGAAATTATGTGACCCAAGCTTTGGCACCAAAGGCAACGTCTCGTGTCGATATTAAAGAAGCCAAGACACTTCCATTTCCAAATATCGGCGGTATTTCCTTTATAAACAAGTACACAGTTAGAGCATTCAACGAAATGTGGTTTCGCAAACCGCTGACGAAGGGAATCTCGTCCATTGATTCTTTTATGCACCCACTGGATCGAATTCAAAATTGGAATCGAATTTACGGTCGTCGGGGGTTTCTTCAGTATCAATTCGTTGTTCCAGAAGGAAACGAAGACTTCTTGGCTCATGTTCTTGCAACGATGAAGGGTCTTGGCGCTGCCTCCTTTCTCGGGGTACTGAAGAGATTTGGCGAGGGTTCGCCGGCTCCTTTGAGTTTCCCTAAACCTGGTTGGACTCTGGCCCTGGACATTCCTACTCACCTAGACAACTTGGAGCAGGCTCTTAATTCCCTGGATTCGCAATTGTGCGCCAGGGAAGGACGCATTTACTTGGTCAAGGATGCACGGCTCAAGCCTGAATTCGTTCCCATCATGTATCCACGATTGGAAGAGTGGCGAACTATCCGCAACAATATGGATCCGCGTGGAATGTGGCAGTCCGATCAATCAAGGAGATTGAAATTATGTTGAACGCATTTCACAGCCCTCAATCGGTTGCGCTCATTGGGGCAACCAGCGAAATCGGTCACTCAATTCTCAAAGCCCTACCTCAGGATAATTTAGAGACATGTATTGTGGTTGCGCGTGATCCCAAGCGTGCTGCAAAGTCTCTAGCCGAAATCCTCCCAAACCGTACAAAATTGACCAAGGTCAACTTCCACGCAGAAAACACAGAGTCGCATAAGATAATTGTTGATCAACTCTTCGCCGAAGGCGATTTGGACATTGCAATCATTGCAATCGGTGTTTTGGGAAACAATCCTGATCTAGATGAGGCCGCAAACGCTCTTGAAGTGATGAATGTTAACTATGTGGCAAGCGCCCACCTCTTGCTCCTCATAGCTGAAAGAATGAAATTGCAGGGGCATGGACAGATTGAAATAATTTCTTCCTTCGCTCAGACGCGCCCGCGAGCAGACAACTTCGTCTACGGCTCCTCCAAGGCTGGTCTTGATTTTCTGGCAAGAGGTCTAAACGATGAACTAGACGGCACGGGAGTCTCTATCTGCATACTCCGGCCAGGTTTTGTCCGAACCCGCATGACCAAATTTATGCCGGAGGCACCTTTCACCGTTAATAGCGATGAAGTAGGGGTTCTGGCAGTCAAGCTTCTCAAAAGCGGCGAATCGGTCGGGTATGCCCCCTCGATTCTCAAATGGGTCGCGCTGATCTTCACGCTCTTGCCAACTGGCATTTTCAGAAAGATTTCACATCGCAAATGACATCCCGAAAACGCACCGTACTGATCTCACTATCAATCGTTCTTGCGATCTTCCTAGGAAGTTTAACGTGGTCGATTGGGTCCGTCCTTTCCGCTCCAGGAACTGACACAGTTGCCGCACGACTGGCCGAATGGGGTCGTGATCATGGCCTTGGATTTGTGGTGACAGCGGCAGAAAACGTGCAGTACTGGCTTAACCCACCGAAAATAGGCGGCAAGCCATCTGGTAGCGAACTCAAAGATCTCAGTGCTCAAACTGCCCAACCGCAACCTACCCAAAGCGGTCAACCAGGGGTTGCAGCCCATGCGCCTCTCCAACCCCTGGTGACTCCGAAATTAGACGGTGAGGGAGATTTCAAAACTGTAGTTACGGTCCATGACCAACCGGCAATTCAAGTCGCCTATCTGCGCCCTGATGCAAAGCACACTTCTTACTTATCCGGCGTTGCATGGATGAGTGGCTCACTCCTTAGATTCGTCCAGCATCCCGGGTTTTCCGATCCCGGACATATGAATCTCTGGTCCCAACCTGCAATGATCCCAACGGCGCAAAGAAGCGGGTTGGTGGCCAGCTTTAATGGCGGTTTCAAGATCAAGAATTCGCGCGGAGGTTTCTACGCCGATGGACATACCGCTGGAAGCCTAACTACTGGTGCAGCCTCTCTTGTCGTTTACGCTGACGGGCATTCCGACATCATTTCCTGGTCGGGCAAGAAACCAGGCGCTGACATTATCTCTGTTCGACAAAATCTCACCCTTCTCATTAACAACGGAAAGATTACTCCAAATCTTGATAAGAACGTCCTAGCCAATTGGGGCTGGACCATCAAGAATGCCTACTTCGTTTGGCGCACAGGAATCGGAGTTACGGCAGCAGGTGATTTCGTATTTGTTGGTGGTAACGCCCTTTCAATCCAGAGTTTGGCAAACTTACTGGAACGAGCAGGAGCAGTTCGAGCGATGGAACTCGATATTAATGCGGAGTGGATTTCCTACATGTGGTACACACCGGGTGCGAGTGTAACTTCACCAGTACCCCACAAACTCCTTGATTGCGCGCGACCTGCTAATCGATACTTCAAACCAACGAGTCGTGACTTCTTTGCGGTTTATGCGAAATAAGAATGGAGGCGAGGGGCAGCCCTCAATCGAATTCTCACTTTGAATGGCGTCTACCTGTACGGTGCAGAGGTGAATCTGAGCCTCCTTAACAAGTCAAGCAATCCCTCTGGACTGAGAAAACGAATCCCAACTACATGGTTGCCAATCCTGGCCGTGAGCAGTGCCATCGTGGTCTATGTCCTCATTATTTATGGCAGCCATGTACGAGTCACCGATTCTGGAATGGGTTGCCCGGACTGGCCGCTATGCAAGGGCAGCATTGGCCCCTTCCAGGGATTTCATGCATTCATGGAGCAGACTCATCGATACCTGGCCGGCATCGTCTCCATTTTGGTTATCGCAACGTGGTTCGTTGCATCGCGGATTCGCACCCACATCGCCGCAATTAAGCCCGCACTATTTACCGTTGGAATCGTCCTTCTACAGATCATCCTCGGGGCAATAACCGTCTTTGATAGCAATGGAGCCCCAACTGTTGCCGCGCATCTCCTGGCAGGACTTGCCCTTCTTGGGGGTGCAACTGTCACGGCAGTTGCCGCCTTAGTGGACAAACTCCCCGTCAATTCCCGGCGACTTGGTTCACTCGGATGGAGTGCAATTGGATCGGCTGGACTTCTTTACTTGTCGGGTTCGTTGGTCGTGAATGCCGAGGCCGAGAAAGCATGTGCGAGTTTCCCATTCTGCCCCTCAAACCAGCCGATGCATTTGGTGATCCTGCACCTTCTTCACCGAAGCGTCGCCTTGTTTGCTGTATTTGCTCTGATCGCATTCGCGATTCACGCATGGAGGAATTGGTCAAATATTTCCGGCGCCCGCCCTCTTGCAGCAACCATGATCGGATTACTGGTTGCGACAGCAACACTTGGAATCTTCAGCGCCCTTCTCAAAGCACCAGCTGATCTCCAGGACCTCCACCTTGCCGGTGCCGCCGCTGTTCTCGCAGTATCGGTGGCATTGGCCAGCGTTGGTTGGTTGGCCGGGGCGGATAGTACGAACCACGATCGGATCCCCCACGCAAGCTTGCCGAGCTGAGAGAAGACCGCGGTGAAGGCACGAGACCTTCCTTTCATCACGAGATTACTTGAGCGCCCTGCGAGTTTTGAAACCGATACTTCCCAGAAGTACAAGTCCAAAACTAATTGCCAACATGCTGTACCAAGGTGATGACGTTTTAGGCAATTGTCCTCCCGCTTGTGTTGGTGTGACTACCGGGGTTGGAACAGTCGACGGCACTGGAGTGGCTACTGGTGGAACAACCGCAGGACCGGCTGCAGGCCAGTCATTTTCTGTTCGAGTAATCGTCAGACTTTGGCCAGCCTCTAACGTTACGAAACCATCAACGGTTCCGCCTTCCGAGTAGTGGCCGTAATAGGTGACATAGCCACCAGAGATTGGCACATCATTTTCGGTGATGAGGTAACTCCCAGCGGGCAATGTGAAAGTGGTACCTGCCCCGCTAGCCCCCGGAAATGGACTTCCAGCAACTTCTTTCATTAAGTAACGGATATGCATTGTAAAGTCTGACGGAACGGCGGTGCCGCCGTCATCATTGATGACATTTACGACTACATGCAGTGTGGCTGGCGCATCTACCGCCGAAGTAGTCGCCGGGGCCATTATCAGGAGTCCTAAGGTGGCGACGCCAACCAGGCAGATCTTCTGAAGCATTTTGAAGCGGTTCATGATGGTTCGATTCTCTTCGTTGTTGCGTTGGCTGATATGACGGACATCTCCCCGCGCCTTAAAAATTACGCCATACGAATGTGATTAACAATTCGAAATGCATGTGATTTGAAAACGCACGCTCAACCAAGAGGGCTGTCACTAATGATTTTGCCAAAAATTACTACTAGTCTCTGCGGCAGTGCTAACGTTAAAAGTTTAATCTCAAAAATCTAGGTCTTGGTTAGTTCGGACTGCATGAGTTCGGCGGTCACGATATATCGCTTCGGGGCATTTCCGATGTAACGAAAAGGGTAGCAAGTACTCAGCGTCAATATAGCCGCAGGCGTTGGCACTATTACCGTTCGATCATCTGCCATAACAATTCTAAATTTCGCAACCTTATAGGTGAATTGACCTGCAGCCGTACGCACCACAATTGGATCGCCCAGCGCAAGTTTCCCGAGGTTGGAAAAAACTGAGTCCCGGTGTCCGGCCAGAACTGAATTATCTCTCACTCCTGGAAGAACACTTCCGACAAAATGTCCAACTCCACGCCTCAATTCGGCGTCATCGGTGCCTTCAATTATTGGAAGCTTCTCATTCAGACTCGGAAGCGAAATAGTGCCAATCACATCGCCAATTTTCGGGTACGGAGAATATCTGACTGTTGAGCCAGTTGTTCCACTAACTCCCACTGTATTGACTGAGCCATTGAGAGTTCCTAGCGCCGGCAAAACCTGATTGCCGGCGCTAGTCCTCATCTGGTATATCTGAACTCCCGCATAACCTATTCCAGTCACTCCCAGAAATAACACAATACTGAAAATGATAGTAAAGGCATTACGAGCCTGACCTTTAGTCATGTAATTACTTGCTTGCCCTGCGTGTTTTGAATCCAATACTTCCCAGAAGTACAAGGCCAAAACTCATCGCCAACAGGTTGTACCAAGGGGACGAGGTCTTGGGCAACTTGCCCCCAGTTTGCGTCGATGTAACCACCGGAGTCGAAACTGGAGTACCGGGAACTGGTGTTCCAACTGGTTGATTCACCGCTGGGCCAGCTGCTGGCCAGTCATTTTCAGTGCGAGTAATTGTCAGACTTTGACCAGCCGCGAGAGTTACGAAACCGTTAACGATTCCGCCTTCCGAGTAGTGGCCATAATAGGTGACGTATCCGCCTGAGATGGGTACATCATTCTCGGTGAGGAGGTAACTACCTGCAGGCAAAGTGAATGTCGTGCCTGCCCCGCTAGCTCCTGGAAATGGACTCCCGGTTACTTCTTTCATTAGGTAGCGGAGATGCATCGTAAAATCAGAAGGAACCGCAGTTCCGCCGTCATCATTGATTACGTTCACGATTACATGCAATGTGGCAGGGGCATCAACTGCTAAAGCAGAACTGGGAACCATCACTAGCAGTCCCAATCCGACTACGCCAAGCAGGGAGATTTTCTTAAGGATCTTAAAATGATTCATGATTCATCGATTCTCTTGTGTTTCACGGTTTAATCTCACGGAATTCTCTCCGCGCTTTTAAGTTATCTCCCTTCAGTGTGGCCGTACACTTTAAAATCTGGGAACTCCCTGTGAGTTAACGGAATATCCGGTGAATCGTCTTTCACTCGTAGAATTCTGGGGACGTGATATAGTTGCTTGTTGTCAAGCAAATAACGAGATAGTGAGAACCGCATGAACATGGCGAAATCTGATGTCAAGGACCATTACAAATGGATAGCTCTTACCAACACGACTCTGGGTATATTCATGGCCACTATCAACTCCTCGATTATCTTGATCTCTCTTCCGGCGATCTTCCGCGGAATCGGAATAGATCCTCTCTCTCCTGGCAACGTTGGCTACCTCCTGTGGCTTCTTATGGGCTACATGCTTGTGACGGCGGTGTTGGTAATCAGCCTTGGCCGACTGGGCGACATCATGGGGCGGGTGCGGATTTACAACCTTGGCTTCGCGGTCTTCTCCTTTGCATCAATCATTCTCGCCCTTGATCCTTTTCACGGCGGGAAAGGTGCGCTGTGGTTGGTTCTATGGAGACTCGTACAAGGCGTGGGCGGTGCAATGCTCTTTGCAAATTCGAGTGCAATCATCGTTGATGCCTTTCCGACTGCACAACGTGGGCTTGCGATGGGAATCAATCAAGTCGCAGCAATCGGTGGATCCTTCATCGGACTTATCGCAGGCGGCCTGTTGTCTATTGGAGATTGGCGACTTGTCTTTTGGGTCTCGGTCCCATTTGGCGTTTTAGGAACATTCTGGGGATACCACAGCTTGCACGATAATGGAAAACGATCGCCTGCAAAAATTGATTGGTGGGGAAATCTGACATTTGCCATCGGGTTGACATCGATTCTTGTTGCAATGGTTTACGGAATTCAGCCTTACGGCAATAACTCGATGGGGTGGGCCTCACCACGTGTTCTGTTTTGCTTTGCAATCGGAATAGTCCTACTGGCCGCCTTCTCTATCATTGAACTGCGCACCATCTCTCCGATGTTCAATTTGCGATTGTTCAAGATTAGAGCCTTTGCAACGGGCAGCGCTGCTGGCTTTTTGGCGGCAGTCGCACGTGGTGGGCTTCAATTCATGCTGATCATCTGGTTACAAGGAATCTGGCTCCCACTGCATGGATATGCCTACGATGCGACCCCCCTATGGGCGGGAATCTATCTACTCCCCCTCACTGTTGGATTCCTTATTGCAGGCCCGGTTTCGGGTTTCCTTTCAGACCGACACGGCGCGCGAATACTCTCCACTTCCGGACTTTTACTATTTGGGGGAAGCTTTGTCGGCTTGTTGCTCGTTCCGACAAATTTCCACTACGACTGGTTTGCACTTCTGGTCTTTCTCAACGGGGTCGGCGGCGGAATGTTTTCGGCGCCAAACACCACGGCGATCATGAACAGCGTTCCCGCCGATCAACGTGGAAGCGCCGCGGGAATTCAAGCCGCGTTTATGAACTCGGGGATGGTCTTATCGATGGGAGTTTTCTTCTCGCTCATGATTGTGGGACTCACTAATACTCTTCCAAAAGCACTTTTCCAAGGGTTAAGCGCCCATGGAGTGGCTGCAGGACAGGCCCATCAAATCGCCAACATCCCAGCGGTTGGGAGTCTGTTCTCCTCTTTCCTTGGCTATAACCCACTTCAATCCTTACTCGGCTCCCAAGCAGCAACCCACGTCACGAATTTTCAGTGGGCCACCTTGACCGGTAAGCATTTCTTCCCCAGCCTCATCCAGTCCCCTTTCCATCACGGGCTCGCAATCGTCTTCACTCTTGCTATCGCTATGTCTCTCGTCGGCGCGCTCTTCTCCGCACTTCGTGGGACTCGTTACATCCATGAAGAGCGCACAATGCACGAGCATGTCGGTGATATGACACTTTCTGGTGGCGCCGTTCCGGGAGAGCCAGCAATGGAAAGCGAGGCAGTTCGATGAGCAGTAAAGACTCTCTGCTTTCCAAATCACAGGCACATACCGCCGCCGAACTCCGACTCGTCATCGGCCGACTCATTAGATCAATACGACAGCACAACGCCGGCGGCCTCACCCCCTCACAAGTCTCGGCTATGGCCACCATTGAAGAATTCGGGCCAATTCGCATCAGCGATCTTGCCTCTCGTGAATCCATTGGCGCTCCCGTCGCTACTCGAGTAACTGCGAGCTTGGAAGAACTGAACTACATAAAGCGCGTTCAAGATTTCGTGGATAAACGTGCTTGCCTTGTGGAGTTGACTCCAACTGGTCAAAAAGTTCTGAAGAATTTGTGGCAAGAGCGAACCGTCGGCATAAATCAGCGAATTCAGATGTTGAGCGAATCTGAAATTGCAGCGCTCAATGCTGCCTTGCCGGTATTGGACAAATTGGCCAAGGAGGTCTAGACGCAGTTCGTCTTGCGTATACTCGCCGCGTGGAACAAGTATTGAAGAACGTCTCCGTACAACGTGCCATTGCAGCCCTTGAATCAGCCGGAATGCAATCACGGATTCATGTTCTGTCTGACAGTGCCCGAAGTGCCAAAGAATCTGCCGATGCCCTCGGAATTGAAGTTGGTCAAATTGCCTCCTCGATAGTTTTTCGCTTATCAAATGAGAAGCCGCTTCTCGTGATCACCAGCGGAAGACATCGCGTCGATACCGACCTCGTGGCGCGCAATCTCAATGTCGAAAAACTTCATCGAGCCGATGCTGACTTTGTCCGCCTTTGGTCTGGCTACGCAATTGGTGGCGTGAGTCCACTGGGGTGGATTCAACCGGCAACGGTTCTAATCGATGAAGCTTTGAATGACTATGAAGTTGTCTGGGCGGCAGCCGGTCACCCCCATGCAGTATTTCCAACTTCCTTCGATGAATTAATGGCTACAACCAATGCCAAACGGATGGTCGTAGGTGATTGACTATGCCAGCGAATTGTCCTGCTTCTAGCTAGGAACGAGAAGTGAAAATTCCTCGCAACCACTTAAATCCGTTTTCAACACCTGGTTCCGAGATGGTGAAGTGATTTTTATCCTCAATGGCAAACAATTCAGAATTAGGAATAACTCCATTTAAGTAGTGAGAATGTGCTGGTGGCACGTGTACATCTTTAGTCCCGACCCACAATTGTACAGGTGAAGTGATTTCCTCTAATGAAAATCCCCATGGTTTTAGAAAAGCGAGGTAGTCATCTCTCATACCAATGGAACCTTGCATAAACGAGTACTGCATTCTGGCTTGAAAACTCGAAATAAGTTCGTCTGAAATTGGATATTCAGGATCTACATCAAACATCTCTTTAATTTGATCAAAATCATACGAGGACATCTTCGTAGCCTCCTCTGACATTGATACTGCAAAATCATCCATGCTAGTTAAGGGAAGAAGAAACCTCTCCCGGACCTCTTGGGTCATTCCTGCAGCAAAATCAAAATTTGGTTCGCTGAATGGTGCCAAACCTGCAATTATTAACTGCGCTATGCACCGGTTCCCGGCTAGATGTCCCGAAGCCAATGCATGGGGTCCTCCGGCAGAGCCCCCAAAAATCGCGAAGTTTTCAATTCCAAGAGCATCCGCAATTTCGAGATTCCATTCGGCCACGGTATTGATGGCGCGATCAGGAATTGGCGTGGAGTTTCCGTAACCAGGGCGAACAACTTCAACCATTCGAAAGCGATTCGCATCGGCGTTACGCCTGATATATCCAGGAATTGGACCTGCGCTGGGCATGCCGTGATGGAAGAATACAACATCGTCACTTTGCCCATAATCAAAATAGGCAGCAGTTTGACCATTTGAACGGGTAAATAGTACTTCTTCCATTTTGGAATGATAATGGGATTTACGATATTTCAATATGACTTCCAACTTTTTTTCGTCTCGAATAAATAAGTCCGAGCCGGGGTTAGGTTGCAGAGACAATCGGTGGCGTGAGTCCATTGGGGTGGTTGCAGTCGGCCACCGTGCTCATCGATGAAGCTTTGAATGACTACGACGTGGTTTGGGCTGCTGCAGGCCACCCCCATGCAGTATTTCCAACGACGTTCGAGGAATTGGTAAGAACTACTAATGCGAAGCCAATGATCGTCGCATTCGACTAATCTTCTTTCATGAATGACAACACTGAGTGCATCTTCTGTCACATCATTGAAGGTCTGTCCCCGGCTAGAGTTTTACTTGAAAATGAACAC
>JANMBV010000101.1:0-12965 GCA_031360585.1 Actinomycetes bacterium
AGCGGCATCGTGAGAGAGAGCCCAGTCCATGACTCGTCTAATCCAGAAATAAATTCTCCAAGATGATCTGCGGTGACTTCGATAGCCTGATACTGCCCGAAGACGCCTAACTCCTCATAGGCGGTACGGTGCAGGATCGGAGAAAGAGAATGAGAGATGGGAGAACCTAGTACGGCTCCGCGAATCATGATTTCTTCCCAAAGGCGCCGGTCGCTAGGTTTCTTTCGTACTCTCTCTTCCATGTCAGAAACTGAGAACTTAAATCAGTGAATCTTGTATCCCCGGGCTTGACTGTAATGAAATAGATCCAATTGCCGGCAGCGGGATGCAGGGCCGCATCCATCGCGGCACGGCCGGGGTTGTCAATCGGCCCTGGAGGCAGACCGTAATGTAGATACGTGTTGTATGACGAGGCGATCCGCGTCGCATTAGTGCTGAGGAAGACCGTGCCGCGGGTACGAGTGATGTATTGAATTGTCGTATCCAACTGGAGAGGCATTCCCACCTTCAAGCGGTTACGAATTACCTGCGATATCTTTGCGAAATCCGAGGGGTCACCTTCGGCCTGGATCAGGGAGGCGATCGTGAGAAGTCGTCGCGGGGAAAATTCCTTGGTACCTGCGGCAATCCCCGAATTGACCGATTCGACGCCAAATCGATCCATCATGGCTTGAAGAGCGGCCAATGAAGAAGTCCCTTCTCCAAAACTATATTGAGCAGGGAAAAATACCCCTTCAAGACCAGTGTCACCGGGTGGATATATACCATCGATTCCAAACCCAGCTGGGAATCTGAGCCCTCGAAGAGCCTTGTCAACCGATATTTCCGTGAAATTTTTCGCCATAAGTTGCGTGAAAATTTCATCAGTCCAAGCCCCTTCCAGCACACGGATAAGATTTGTGATGCGCTTGGTGTCCAAGAGTTGATTAAGCGCCTCTAATGCCGAAATGTGAGTACTAACGCGATGGGCTCCCGGTGCGATGCTCGAAGATCGAGAATCGGCTACTGCCCGAGCAAAGAAAGCGCCAGATGTTTTCACGACGCCCTTCGTAAATAGTGTTCGGGCTATCTCAAACCCGGTCGCACCAGTTGGCACATCGACAATAACCTCCTTGCCCGGCTTGCCTGCAGCATAATCGGCGTTCGCATTGGAGTGATTTAACGCGATATAGATACCACCAGCGACTACCGCGACTACCGCGACTGCGGCACCGATTTTTAGCATCGGTCGTCTAGCCATTGCCACCACGTGCTTCCTTAGATTTCTCCATATCCATCGCCATCTCCAAGATCGCAACAGCTGCCACTTGGTCGATGGCGCCTTTAGATTCTCGCGTCGATAGACCTGCCTCCCGCATAGAACGTTGGGCAGAGACAGTAGAGAGCCTCTCATCAATCATCGTCACTTTAATATCGAATCGGTCGCGCAATTCAGCCGCAAACAATTCGGCCTTAGTCGTTGAATCGCTCTCATTGCCGGATAGATGTACGGGCCGACCTACATACACGTGAACTGGTTCATACTCTGCCAATAGATCGAAGATACGGTCCCAGAGATCTTCCCGTTTTGCCAGAAGAGTTTCCACAGGAGTTCCCATGATGCAATCCTGATCGCTGACAGCAACGCCGATTCGCACATCACCGAAATCGAACGCCAGACGGCGACCTCTTTGCACGACTACTCACCAGCAATGGCTGAAACAATCGAATCCAGGGCGATTGCTGACTTACTGGCGTCGATACCTCCGCCTTGGGCAAAATCATCTTTGCCACCTCCCCCGCCACCCAAAATTGTTGAACCGATCTTTACGAGTGGACCGGCTTTTATTCCTTGCGCCCTTGCAGCCTCGCTTACCGCGACCACCAACATTGGTTTGCCCTCACTCACGCTGATCAATGCCACAATGGAGTTGGCAACGCGATTACGAAGATCGAGTGCAATCTTGCGAAGGTCATCCCCGTTCACCCCATCTCCTAGTTTGGCTGCAATGACAGAAAAACCCTTCACCAGTGTGGTATCCGCGGCAAGGCCAGCAACGTGACTCAATGCATGGGCCGAGCGCATACCCGCGAGCTCTTTCTCGATATCTCGGAGTCTGCCGACAAGATCTGATACCCGTTCTGGCAACTCCTCTGGTCTGGCCCCTTTGATGATTTCCGTCAAGGAGTTAAGAAGCAGATGTTCACGTACCAAGAATTTGTAGGCATCGGCACCTACCAGCGCCTCAACTCGCCGTACGCCAGCTCCGATCGATGACTCGTTGAGCAATTTAACGACGCCAAGTTCACCAGTGCGATTGACGTGGGTCCCGCCACAGAGTTCACGGGCCCAATCACCGACGCTGACTACTCGCACGACATCGCTGTATTTCTCACCGAAAAGGGCCATCGCGCCAATCTTTTTTGCCTCCTCCTGAGACATGGATTCGGCGGTGACCTCCCAATCCTCGAGAAGCAATACGTTGACTCGTGATTCAACGTCGTTGAGTACGGACTGCGGCACCGCCCCCGTTGCAGGGAAATCAAATCTGAATCGACCCGGAGAATTCTCAGAGCCGGCCTGAGTAGCAGTCTCTCCTAAAATCTCGCGAAAGGCCTTATGCACC
The DNA here is from genome assembly GCA_031360585.1 of Actinomycetes bacterium. Taxonomy (GTDB): domain Bacteria; phylum Actinomycetota; class Actinomycetes; order Nanopelagicales; family Nanopelagicaceae; genus QYPT01. The sequence continues at coordinate 2,607 of JANMBV010000101.1, forward strand.
ATATGCGTCGCTGTATGCGCGCGTGAAATTGACTGGCGGCGTTCAATATCTATCTGTGCGTGAGCTTGCATTCCGACTTCAACGGATCCGGCGAGCACGCGACCGCGGTGAACCGAAACGCCTGGTACTGGTGTTTGAACATCGTCGATTTCGATTTTGCAGCCATCGCTCAAAGTGATGAATCCACCATCAGACAATTGTCCGCCTCCTTCTGCGTAGAACGGAGTGCGGCTGAGAACGATCTCGACCTCTTCTCCCTCCGGGGCAAATTTCACTCCAATGCCGTCTACGAGAATTGCCGAAATTTTCGCGTCAGATTCTTGTTGGGTGTATCCGACGAATTCCGTTCGACCCCCCGCATCGGCGATGGCGCGGTATTCGGTGAGATCGGTGTGGCCGCTCTTCTTTGCTCGTGAGTCTGCCTTAGCACGATCGCGTTGTTCCTTCATGAGCCGCCGGAAACCCTCTTCATCAACCTGAAGGCCCTGCTCTTGCGCCATCTCAAGAGTCAAGTCAAAGGGGAATCCATAGGTGTCATGGAGCTTGAAGACAGCATCTCCAGACAAGGCCGTGCCGTGAGACTTCTTAATCACAGCGCTTGCCACATCAAATATCTGCGTGCCGCTTTTTAGAGTCTGCAAGAAGGTTTCCTCTTCAGCGATGGAGACGCTCAAGATTCGGCCGCTGGATTCACTTAGTTCTGGATATTGTGGACTCATGGCCCCTATTGACGAGGCGATGAGCTCAGCCATTATCGGTTCATGGGATCCTAACAAGCGCATATTTCGGATAGTCCTTCGCATCATTCGGCGAAGAACATAACCTCGCCCTTCGTTTCCAGGGGTAACTCCATCGCCAATGAGCATCGCAGCCGTGCGCGAATGATCAGCGACTACTCGCAGTAGAACATCATTGTGTTGATCCATGCCATACACGACGTTGGTCAAGGCCGTGGCGCGGTCAAGGATCTGTCTCGTCGTATCGATTTCGTAGATATTCTCAACGCCCTGCAATAACGCGGCAGTACGCTCCAGGCCAAGTCCAGTATCGATGCTTTTCGCGGGCAGTTCACCAAGGATAGGGAAACCCTCTTTACCCGATCCTGCACCGCGTTCATTTTGCATGAAAACGAGATTCCAAACTTCCATGTAGCGGTCTTCATCGGCGATCGGACCACCTTCTTTGCCGTAAGCAGAGCCGCGGTCAAAATAAATCTCTGAACACGGTCCGCACGGACCAGGTACACCCATAGACCAGTAGTTATCGGCCATGCCGCGTCTTTGGATGCGCTCCTTCGGAATACCGATCTTGTGGTGCCAGATGTCTGCTGCCTCATCGTCACTTTGAAAAACCGTAACCCAGAGTCGATTCTCGGGAAAACCGAAACCTCCGTCGCTAATCGGACGCGTCAGAAGTTCCCAGGCCAAAGCAATGGCGCCTTCTTTGAAGTAGTCACCGAATGAGAAATTGCCGCACATTTGGAAAAAAGATGCATGACGGGTCGTCTTTCCCACCTCGTCGATGTCCAAAGTGCGGACACATTTCTGAACCGATGTAGCGCGCTTGTACGGAGGCTTCACTTCACCCAGAAAGAATGGTTTGAAAGGCACCATGCCAGCGTTAACTAGTAGCAAATTAGGATCATCAGCAATGAGGGAAGCTGACGGCACGACAGTATGAGTTAAACCTTGGCGGTTGTCAGTTTCAAAAAAGCGCAGCCATCGTGCGTGAATTTCAGCAGATTCCACTATCTATAACCACTCAGCCTTTTTTCTTCTGGTCACGAGAGTGCTTGAATTTGGCAGCGCTCATGAGAAGGCCAAGCACCTTGACTGCCGGGCCACCTTTGTCCATAAATGAGGTCGCGACATCGGAAACTTTGCTGCTCACGTTCTCAGCACTTTTGGTGATTTTGTTCAGGCTCTCCAGGGGCCCATTGACCAACTTCACAGTCGTAGTGACCTCTTCGATCAAGGGTTTGGCTTCGTCGGTAACGGTCTTTAACGAGAGTTTGGCTTCATCAATCAAACGTCCCACTCGAAGAACGGCGTAACTGATAGCGACCGCGATTACAAGGAGCGAGCAAGCTGCAATGATTGTGGCAATACCTCCGGGGCCCATGACCTATCCCTTCATTTATATACGTGGCTACGGCAAGAGCCTACCTGACCTACCAGTAATGGCGACGTCCGCCAAGGCTGCGACCCATCCCACCCATGAGTGCTAGAACCAGACCCACCACGATGAGAATGATCCCAAGGGTTTTTAGTGCGGCAATTGCGACAAATAAACTAAGTATTACGAGAATGATTCCAAGTGTGATCACAGTTGATCCTGCTTTCTTGAGGTCGGCGCTTTTAACCGTTTGACGGAGAAATCTCTCCGTTCGGCATGGTCTGGTTTGTGGGTCGAGACAGATTCTGGGTTCTTTCGGTAGCAAGTTCCTTCTGTAAACGTTCAAGGTCGGCGCGCAGGGTCAACGTCTCTGCCTGTGATCTTTTGATTTCTTTTTGGAGATCTCGCGATGCTAAACCCCTGACAAAGAAACCACGTAGAACGCTCAGCCCCAAGGCCGCTACAAGTCCGACAATTATTCCGAAGAGGAATAGGTTTCCCGTAGAGAGGCCGGTCATATGTTGGCCAAAGAGGGCAAAATCACCGTTGATGGGGTGTGTCGACCCGCCATTGGTGGTAACGCCAAGCACGGCCAAAAGTGCCGCAATACCAAAGATTATGAGGCCGATTATGAGGATCATGGGACCACCACTTTCACGCTCTAATAGATGCAGAAACCCTGCGTCCATAGTAGCCCCCATGGCCGCAAACGGGTCAATTCACCTGTTTCACGACAGGAATGCTGACATCAGGAGTCTGATGCTCGCGATGGGCCACCAGCGCTGCCTTGTGGTATGTCTCAATTTTGGCCAGAAATGCCTTATCTCTGTAAGGGCGCCCATCGACAATAGATCCTTGGACTCCCTCGATCACAGCAGAAACATCCTCACCGGAAAGCGTCTTATATGTCTCCAAGGCATGGGCAAGGGCAAGAACGTGGCTTCGATTTTCTTTGAGAATCTTCTCTGCCTGTTTCAAAAGCACTGATAGGTGCTCCTCAATGCGATTGCCAAGTGCGCCCCTTGGTTCTTTGGAGGAGTCGCCCTTTGCACCACCGGGCGAGCCGATCTCGAAGCGACGGTTGCTTGCGTGAGAAGAAATCGTGGAGCCCATACCCCAGTGACCTTCCATCAAAGAGGCGATGGTCGTTGCGCTTTCCAAGTCTCCGGAAACACCTGACGAATTATCACCATTGAAGAACATTCGCTCTCCCGCCAAGGAAGCCAGAGAAACCAGAATGTCCGATTCGTATTCGGTGCGCCAGCGAGTGAATTGATCGTCCGGGGGAATGCTGGCAACCATTCCCAAATAGTCCGAACCCTTTTCGATCGTGGCAAGGTCGATTGCCATGTGTCGGCGGACGCGATGTGCCATCACCGCATGACATGCTTCGTGGACCGCAACCGCATGTCTTTCTCGTTCAATGTACTCCACGTCCTCTGGCGGTCCCAATTCTTTGAGCTGTTTTGCTTTGATAACGTCAGGCCAGGTGATGGAGGTTCGACCATTTCGAATCGCAGTAATCAGCGCTTCGTTGATCGTGTCTTTGATAGTTGCACCCGTGGCATAAGGAGTGATGGTCGCCAACTTGTCGATCTCTTCGGCCGAGAGCGAATGTGAAACTTTGGCTAAATACCCCTCATATGTTCGAACCCTGCCAGCTTTGCTTGGATAACCAACGCGATACATGCGATCGATTCGACCCGGGCGGAGAAGCGCCTCGTCCAAGGCTTCGGGCATATTTGTTGCCATAACAACCAAGATCCGGTATTTGGGCGGATTCTTGGGCCGCATTCCCAACGTTCTGCGCACGACTCTATTAAGAAAGCCCCTCGGTTTCTTCAGTCCAGAGAGCTCAGTCAGCAGTGCCTGAAGCGTGCCCATTCCGCCGCCACCGCCCATACCACCGCCCGCTGCGCCTCCTACGACGAAACTTTCGCGCAGTAGCAATGATGCAGTCGATGGCGCTAGGTAAGAGCCGCCATGGCAGGAGGTTCCAAATATTGCAGGGATGCCGGCTCGATCAGCGCGTTGCTGCCCGCCGCTCGGCGCCATTCCTCGATTGCCAAGTGAATCAGCTTCATCGAAGAAGACGACCACACCGCCATAGCGCAGCGCGAGCTTGCGCAACTTGCGGAATAGAGACTTTACCTTGAGGACTCCCACGCCGAAGAACATGTTTGTGAACGCACCAGGATCTACAAAGACAAATGGCTTACCGGTCTCCCCCGCCATCGATTCAGCCATCAGAGTTTTTCCAGTTCCAGGTGGGCCCCAAAGAAGAATTCCTCCAGGCACATACCCGCCATGCCTTTCAATTTCTTCCGGCCTCTCCAAGAACAGTAGATTTTCGCGGATTCGATTGAGAACATGGTCCTGTCCCCACACATCGGTGAACCTGGTCCTTATGTCATCTGGGAAGTAAGTATCAACGCCGCCTCGGCTTAGGAACCAGAACATAGCCGCGAACTGGATCACTACAAAGAAGACTCCAAAAAGCAACTGACCAAGCATGGGAAGTGTTTTCCAGAGCGCGCTTGGCGCCAGGAACAAGGCGCGAATGGGCGATTCCTTGTAAATTGCGCCAAGGACTACTGCAAGCAGCGCAATAAAAATGATTCCTTTGATGACTCGTGAAAGCCGGTATCTCGTCCAATCGCTGAGTCTGTGCAGTGCGAAATCGATGCTCTGAAAATACTTCTGCCAAATCCCGTGATAAGGCGCCACAATTTCAGAGACGAGAAAATGCATTTGCCGCAAGATTTCGATGACAACCAGAAGGAGTAGCCAAGTACGCGTGCGAGTAATCTCGTTAAAAGCGTCACTGACTGAGAGAAGCGGGTTACCTGCTAAGGACGCCCAAACCAGAACTAAGTACACGATGACAAAAAGGAGTATGAACTTGGTTCGATCGTAAACGGAGAGATGAACGCGCGTTTTACGGTCACTGTCTCGTTTACGGCTACCTTGCGGCTCTGCTGAACTCACTTAGTTCCCCTTACGGTAAAGGAATCGGCAATCCTGGATATCTCCTTGATATTCTTGTTGTAACAAGTTGTGGTGCAACGTACGACGAATACATAGATCTTGGCATGGTCGTCCGCCATCAATGCCGTCTGGTCCACTGTTTGGGAAACGCCGGATACAATGAAATTATAGATAGTACGGACCCCCCGGCCGCCTTTTTGAATCACCTCATGGTCGTCAATAATGTTGTAAATCGGAGTCTTTGCTGTGGGGTTGTTGACCCAGTTAGTCACCGGCTGAACCACGTCACGCAAGGTGTTATACGAAACCGCATTGATTTCATCGGGAAAGAGATCCCGGATTCGAACAAAGGCCAGCGGAGAGTTCGTCGGAGCAAGGCTAAATGTCTCCTTGGGCCCAATCCTGCTATCCGGTGAATAGGCCTCCTGCCATTTGACCAGAGCAAGTTTTTCCGCAGCACCTACCGCGGTCGACTTGGCTTCTTGTAAATTAAGGGCCTCCATCGGTATTTTATGCCAGGCATTGGGAACCGCGAAGTACACGCCTTCTGCTTTTGACGCGGCGTATCTCTGAGTTGGCTGAGCGCAACTTGTCAGTAAAAGCGTCGCCAGGACAATCGCACCATATCCGCGTGCGCGCATTGGCCTATTTCCCCGGCTTATCTGTAACCACGTCGATTCCACTCTCTTTTCGCTGGGCCGGTGTAATGGGAGTTGGCGCGCCCGTCAAAGGATCTGCGCCACTGGCCGTCTTTGGAAATGCGATGACTTCGCGAATGGAATCTGAATCTGTAAGAAGCGCGCAAACGCGGTCAAGACCAAGAGCGATGCCGCCGTGGGGCGGAGGGCCATAGTTGAATGCCTCGAGAAGGAATCCGAATTTACTTGCCGCATCCTCATCACTAAGGCCAATGACTTTAAAGACTTTTCGCTGCATTTCTCGATCATGGATACGAATCGAACCACCGCCAAGTTCGCTGCCGTTGAGGACAATGTCGTATGCGTAAGCTAGAGCCTCACCTGGGTTCTCTGCAAAAGTTGCGGCGAATTCGGGCTTAGGACCAGTAAAAGGGTGGTGAACCGCTGTCCAACCACCACCGTCGGTTGGTTCAAACATCGGAGCATCCAGAACCCATAAGAATTCCCATGTACCTTCAGCAATCAGGTCGCACCTCTTGCCAATTTCCAAACGTACGGCACCGAGAAGTGACTGCGAGGAAACCTTTTCGCCAGCGGCAAAGAAAATCGCATCACCCGCGCTCGCCCCTGCCGCAGCTGCAATCCCCGAAAGCTCAGTTTCCGACAAATTCTTAGCGACCGGTCCCCCCAGAGTGCCATCGGCATGTACAAGAATGTAAGCAAGGCCCTTAGCCCCGCGAGTCTTGGCCCATTCCTGCCATGCATCCAATTCTCGACGAGGCGAACTTGCTCCCCCAGGCATCACCACAGCACCCACATAAGGTGCCTGAAAGACTCGGAATTGAGTCTGGCTAAAGAATGCGCTCAACTCTCGGATCTGCTGGCCAAAGCGAAGATCCGGCTTGTCAGATCCGTAATCCCTCATCGCAACGGCGTAGGTCATGCGAGGGATGGGAAGAGGAATGTCGAAGTCAACCACTTCCTTCCAGACTCGCACCAGAAGATTCTCGGCTACAGCCAGAATGTCCTCCTGGTCAACAAAAGACATCTCGATGTCGAGTTGCGTGAACTCAGGTTGACGATCTTTCCGGAAATCCTCATCTCGGAAGCAACGGGCAATCTGGTAGTACTTCTCCATTCCGGCAACCATCAAGAGTTGCTTGAATAGTTGCGGTGACTGCGGAAGGGCATACCAACTTCCCGGCTGCAAGCGAACGGGAACCAAGAAGTCACGCGCTCCTTCCGGGGTAGAACGCGTGAGGTACGGGGTTTCAATATCGAGGAAGTCTTGCTCATCCATAACATTGCGCATAACTGAAGTTACCTTTGAGCGCAACCGAAGATTCCGAGCAGGTTTTTCACGGCGTAAATCCAGATATCGGTAACGCAGTCTAACTTCCTCGTTTATCTCGGCTTCATCGCCACTGTCAATTGGGAAGGGAAGCGGAGCCGACTCGCTCAAAATGACAACCTGATCGCCCATCACTTCAATGTCACCAGTTGCAAGGGCTGAGTTCTCGTTGCCAGAGGGCCGCTCAAGAACTTCTCCTACAATCTTGATGCACCATTCAGCGCGTAAGGCTCCTGCGATCTTCTCATCGCGGATAACAACCTGAACCGAGCCGGTTGCGTCGCGCAAGTCAATGAAGGCAACCCCACCATGGTCGCGGCGGCGGGAGACCCATCCAGCCAATTCAACGGTTGATCCTGCATCCGATTTTCGGAGGGTTCCGGCACCGTGAGTTCTTAACATTTTATGCTCCACACAATCTGGCCAATGCGTATCGGCCTTACCAAGTTAATAATTCCGCTGCAAGAATCGAGACCAAGGAGGACAGAGTAACTGAGGTCGTCTCGCCCGTGCGCATCTGCTTGAGACCAACGTTTCCCGAGTTGAGCTCGGTGTCGCCGATTATGACCACATAGCGGGCCCCACTCTTGTCCGCGCTCTTCATCGCAGTCTTCAATGCCCGCTCTCCAAAGGCAATCTCCACAGTTAGGTCGTAAGCACGCAACTCCTGCGAAAGTGAAAGCGCAACAGTCTTAGCCTTCGCCCCGAGCGGAATGAGGTACAAATCAGTTATAAATGCGGCCTGATCAACTACGCCTTCCGCCTCTGCCGCGAGCAGGGCTCGATCTACACCGAGGCCGAATCCGATCCCAGATAGCGGCTGGCCGCCGATCTGGTCCATGAGGCCGTCGTATCGACCACCTCCTCCAATTGCAGTTTGGGCGCCGAGGAGTTCGTGGACAAACTCGAAAGTTGTGCCGGTGTAATAATCCAGGCCGCGCACCAATAGAGGATTAATCTTAAAATCAATATTGAGATCGCGCAGATACCCCTGCACAGCTTCGAAATGCGTCCTTGAATCATCCGATAAGTAGTCCAATAGCAACGGCGCCTTGGACATGAGATCTCGAATTTCTTTGCGTTTGTCATCGAAGAGCCTAAGAGGATTGATCTCTGCGCGAGCCAACGTCGCTTCATCTAGATCGAGACCCTCAATGAAACGGAGAAGATCCACTCTATGAAGGGCCCTTGTTTGAGAATCCCCAAGCGAGGTGATCTCCAACTTGAATTTCGTGAGACCAAGGGCTCGATATGCAGTATCGGCAATTGCAATCACTTCAGCATCCAAAGCCGGATCATCCGATCCGATTGCTTCGATGCCGACAGAATAGAATTGACGATATCGCCCGGCTTGGGGACGTTCGGCACGAAAGAACGCGCCACTGTAATAAACTTTGACAGGTAACGCGCCTCGATCTAATCCGTGCTCAATCACCGCACGCAAAGCGCCGACAGTCCCCTCGGGACGAAGAGTGATTGATCGCCCCCCTCGGTCCTCGAAGGTGTACATCTCCTTGGTAACAACGTCGGTAGATGCGCCGACACCGCGGGTAAACAATTCTGTATCTTCGTAAACGGGTAGTTCTAAGAGTTGATACCCCGAGCGCTTGATTGGCGTGAGGAGAGTCTCTCTAACCCAATCAAAGGCCCGAGATCGCGGCGGGAAGTATTCGATGACGCCCTTAGGTGCCTGATATTTCATGGTTACCTACCTATATTCTTCAAGTACGGATTCACTCGGCGTTCGTGTCCAATCGAGGTCTCAGGGCCGTGTCCAGGAAGGACACGGAGTTCATCAGGCAACGGTAAAACCCTTTTTCGCAAAGTGTTCTCCATGTCCTTGGGCGAACCCGTCGGCTGGTCGGTCCTACCAATCGATCCAGCGAAAAGAACGTCCCCGCTTACCAGGACTTCGTCATTGATCTTAAACATAAGAGATCCACGGGTATGGCCTGGCGCATGAATTGCTTCAATTCTCATATCAAGGAAGTCCAGTCGGTCACCATTTCTCAATTCTCTAACATCTGGCGGCTCCGAGAAGGCCATTCCTTCCAAAGATGCGGCAAAAACCTGGCTCAGAGCCCTTTCGGGACTCTTAAGCAGGATTCGGTCCTCGGTGTGAATGTAGGCTGGAATGTCGTACCCCTCGCATACGGGCACGACGGAGAAGGTGTGGTCCAAATGCCCATGGGTTACTAAGGTCGCGACAGGCTTCAAAGCATGTTCCTGACAGATCTTCATCACCTCAAATGAGACATCTGGCATTCCAGGGTCGATGACGATGCATTCCTGACCCTCACCTGGGGCAATAATCCAGCAATTGGTCGCAAAAGCCGGCGCAGCGAACGAGGCAACAAGCACCCAAACCCTCCATTTCCGCACCTTCCAGATACAGGGTACCTTTTACCCCGTACGGATCCACCTTCACGACTGGGCCCCATGCCCAGCCAATGCACGCCGATAGCGACGGTCCACTTGTGGCCAACCGCGCTGAAAGGAATACGACATGCCCGAGATTACAACCCCCACCGCAGCATCCGCCCTTATTGGAGATCCGGCTCAATTCGGAAGAGTCGGCGAAGATGGCACGGTATACGTCATAACCCCCGAAGGCGATAAAGCAGTCGGCTCCTACCCTGGAAAAAGTCCAGAAGAGGCACTCGCCTACTTCGTTCGTAAATTTGAAGCGATGGCCTCTGAAGTTGCCCTCTTGGCTGCCCGAGTTACAAGCGGGGCTATGGTGCCATCGGACGCGAACTCAGCCGTTGGCCGTTTACGCCAGCAGATAAAGGAACTCAATGGCGTTGGTGATCTTGCAGCTCTGGCGGCCTCCATCGAGCAGATTCCACCGCTCATTGAAGGAAATCGCGGTGCATATGAAGCCAAGAAGGCAGTTGAGAATGCCGCTAAAGCTGCAGAGCGCCAAGTAATTCTGGAGTCGAAGGAAAAAATAGTTACAGAAGCAGAATCTCTTGCGATGTCGGAGAGTTGGAAAAGCACCGGTGATCGTCTGAAGGTGCTTCTCGACGAATGGAAGGCCGCACCAAGATTAGATAAGAAATCCGATGCGGACTTATGGAAACGATTCTCAGCTTCTCGCAATAAATTCGACAAGCGACGCAGAACCCACTTCGCCGCCCTTGATGCAATCCAGGAAATAGTTGCCGGTGCGAAAACTGAACTTGTAACAGAGGCCGAGCAGCTTGCGACCTCCACCCAATGGGTTCCGACGGCTAAACGTTTTAAGGTACTTATGGATCAATGGAA
>JANMBV010000117.1:0-16542 GCA_031360585.1 Actinomycetes bacterium
TGTTCTTAGTCCAGGTGATGTTGTGTTGCTGGTGGATGACTGGGCCGAACTTGGAAGTCAAGCCATTGCCGCTCGCACACTTGTAGAGTCAAGCGGGGCGCGTTTTGCGGGAGCATCCTTCATCGTGGACCAACTTGAAGACGAAATGAGAATGAAAATTGGCCGAGTTACATCATTGGCATTCGCAACTGAATTGGGAAACCCGGACGATTAAAGAGCGCAATCGTGATTTTGTGCGCCCTGAGGGATTCGAACCGCTAACCTTCTGATCCGTAAAAAGAACTCTACTCCCACATTTGCACTGAAACACAGCGGACTATGCTCATTTCGCAAATCTCGAGTTATGCGCACCTTCGCCATTACCTAGATGCCCAGTTACATATCCAATCATCGACGTAAATTTCGCATCTGTCTTTCCAGGAGGTGGAACTTATTTCGCAGTTCAAGAAGAACCATTTCGGAGCAAACCACAAGGTGAAGTTAGAGCTCACTTTATGACCTCACAACCTAAGTTAGAAAGTGAGGTAAGTGCCAATGACCACTTGCGATTATTCCTATTATCTCGCCAACAAGAAGTCAGATTCTGCGACTTGCCCAGTAAACCTTTCGCCGTCTGCTCCAATAGAGCAAGGCTTCGAATCACGCTCTTCTTTTGATATTTGAGAATTAGAAATATCGAATCCGCGATTCTTCCAAATCGCAAGAATGTTATCTGTAAAGTGTTCGAATGGGGACGCATAAATTTGTTCCCTAAACTTTATTAATGCCATATCGACTGAATTCATTGTAAAATTTCCGCCAGTTGCGCTAGCAAATGCTGCAGCGCCGGTTGCCCACCAAGTTAAAACCGGAGTTCCAGCAACAACGGACTGACCTTGACTAACTAGTGGGTCGCCGTGGAAGAATACAAAAGACCAGCCATTTGGATTAGAAATCCAGATTTGTGAACCGTTACCTGATTGCTCATTTTCAATCCTAGATACAGTGCCATCGAATGGTGCAAATCCTGTAACGAGACCGGCAGGGGAAAATGGGATATCTAAAAATAGATAATGTTTCATGGATCTGCCTATTTCTAGTCCCGCTGTTGATTTCCCTTGAAACTTAGCTGAAAAACCGGGTGAATAGTCGTGACCAGAGCAGCTTCTGAATTTGCTAATTTTTACTACATGTTCTAGTGCTACCGGATTAGCTACCAGGAATTTGATTGAGTCATTCGCGGTGGCAGTTGGAGTGGCGGTGGCGGTTGGAGTGGCGGTGGCGGTGGCGGTTGGGGTGGCGGTTGGAGTGGCGGTTGGAGTGGCGGTGGCGGTGGCAGTTGGAGTTTTTTCATTTTTAACTGCGACTTTTCTATTTGTGATCTTCTTTCCTGAATTCCAAACTAATTTGTTTCCAGACTTAACGCACGTAAATTTCATATTTGAAACATTCTTTATTTGATTTAATTGATTGCAAACAGCGCCACTCTTGGGATTCGCGGCAAAACTTGGAGTGTTCACCATCGATAAAATCCCAATGACAGATGCAATAATTAATTTGCTTCTCATTTTGTTATATTAAATGAACATTTGTGGTTTAGCAATGGGTGCACGCATTCCAATAGACCGCTGTTAAGCGTTTAATTGGTTGCGTGCCCAAAGGGATTCGAACTTCTAGCCACCCGATCTTGACAGGTCGACGTTTTTAGCTCTCAGGTGAGTCTGCGACTTCTTCTATAGCGATCACAATGGGTTTTCGCTCAAGTAGCGCTGCCGCAATTAGGGGAGCAACGATGTCTGTCTGCCATTGACGAGCACCCTGTGCTACGAGACTTTCAGCAACCGCCTCTGACTTCAAAGTCATGGTTGCTCCCTCTGGTGGATTCCAACAAAGCCTGCGGACCAACTCGGGAGAAATGAGATTTTCGGGCGGGATCGAGAGTTTCTTCGCCTCTGTTTCAATCGCCGCCCTTGCATGAGAAAGAGGTGCGAATTTCGCGGGAAATTTGTCGCGCCAGATTTTGACCGGAGGCATGGAATCAGTATCGGCGCGCATCATGGGCCAGTGGGTTTCTGGAACTGCAATTCCTGCGCGGATGGCGTTTAGCCATTGCGCACTGTGCTCGAACCAGCGGGCACGGGCGCCAAGTGGCCTGAGTACCTTCTCCATCTCAGCCCTTGTCTTAGGGACGTGGATCGCTAGTTCAAGCAGCGCGGCATCTGAGAGGAATTTTCCTGGAGCCACATCTGCTTCGCGCGCCAAGGTATCTCGCTCATGCCACAAGGATTTGATGATGGCCAAGTGATCGCGTCGTTTTACTTTGTGAATTCCGGAGGAGCGGCGCCACGGTTCTTTACGTGGGGGCGAAGGCTGTGCTTGGAGTATCGCGGTGAATTCCTGAGCGGCCCAATCTGACTTTCCTTGAGCATCAAGTAACTCGCTTATTTTTTCACGAAGCTCGACGAGCAGTTCCACATCCAGGGCCGCATAGGTGAGCCACTCTTCAGGAAGAGGGCGGTGCGACCAGTCGACGGCGCTATGTTCCTTTGCAAGAGAGATTCCCAGCAGGCTTTCGACAAGTGCGCCGAGTCCAACGCGGGGAAGGCCTGCGATTCGCCCGCCCAATTCAGTGTCGAATAATCTCGATGGGAGAAGTCCGACCTCGCCAAGACAGGGTAGATCTTGTGTGCTCGCGTGAAGGATCACTTCATCGGTGCGAATCAACTCATTAAGTGCATGAAAGAGGGGATGTATTTCAAAGGGATCACTTTGATGAAACGGAATGGGGTCGATGAGATGAAGGCCGCCATCGGTGCGTTTGATTTGAATGAGGTAGGCGCGTGAACTGTATTTGTATCCCGATGCGCGTTCTGCATCAATCGCGAAAGCCCCGCTTCCGCCTTCCAGAAGGTCAATGGCATCACCGAGTTCCTCTACGGTAGTTATGACTGAAGGCGTGCCACCCATCGGTTTGAGAAGTGGGGTGGCGCCTTCGCTTTCTTCAATTTGCTCGGTCATTGTTTAGCGGCGGCCACGATTACTTGAGTGCACCTGTGGGTTGATTGCGGTTACACCCTCGGGAACTGGCTGGAGACCTGATAATTCTGCAAGAAGAGTGGACCAGCCTGCGATGTGTGTTCGAATGTCATCGGGATATGAGATCAGAGGAGTCCATGATGCTCGTATCTCGATTTCGGCCTCATTGTTTCGTGGGGAGAGTTTTCCAAAAGAGGCGCTGGCAACCCGAGTCACAGTCCCGCTGGCCGCAAGGTATTTACATCCGGCAAGGGAAAGAGATTCCAGCAGCCAATTCCAGCCAACTTCCGGGAGAAGGGGATCTTCTTGCATCGCGACATCAACATCGGCGCGCACATAGGTGACGCATCTGAATTCGCCTTCCCAAGTCTCTTGCCCACCGGGCTCGTGAAGCAGTACAAAACGACCGGACGCGATTTCATCTTCGGAATCCCCTGCCAATCCATTGCTCACATCTGCAGACAAAGCGTAGGCGAAGGCAGCCAATTTCTGCGGCGCCGGAACCTCTTCGAGAAGTATCTCCGCACGGGGAGTAAAGGCACGCAGTATGTCGATTACTTTTCCAAAATCCTTTGCGTCCACTACCTCAATGTATGGACATCTCCGGGCCAAAGGTGGGAGGCGGGGCGGTAGCCTTTGGCACATGGCCATTTTCCTAGCGCTTTTTTCATCATTGCTTTGGGGGAGTGCGGATTTTGAAGGCGGGCGATTGGCCAAGCGGCTTCCTGCGATTGCTGTGACGGGGATGTCTCAAGCCATCGGTTTGATTTTTGGTTTGACTATCGTGATTGCAACAGGGCAATGGAGAGCTGCTGCTTTCGGCCACGGTGGGTATTTTTTTCCGGCGGTAATCGCAGGCGTCACAGGATATGTCGGGCTTGTCATGTTGTACGCGGGGCTCGCGAGCGGTCGCATGGGAGTTGTCTCTCCCATCAGCTCGCTCTCCGCAATTATCCCGGTGACTGTTGCCCTGTTATCTGGCGAACACTTGCCTTACGTGAAAGGCATCGGCATCACGATTGCCCTCATGGGTGCTTTTTTCGCAAGCGGACCCGAGATTTCACAAGGGCTTCCGCTTCGTCCGGTGCTCTTTGCTATGGGCGCTGCGGCAGGATTTGGAGTTGCACTTGTCTTTATGGCAAAAGGATCCGTATCGAGTGCGTTGATGACGATGGTCGTCATGCGTATCACGACATTTCTGGTCTCCTCCTCTATTGCTATCAAGTATCGAAGTGTCGGAGGAATCAAAGCATCGCATTTTCCCAAGTTGATTTTCGTTGGCATCGCCGATTTTTCGGCCAACCTGCTTTTGGGAATCGCATCGACTCGAGGACTTGTTTCGATCGTGATGGTCCTCGGTTCGCTATTTCCCATCATGACGGCGGTACTGGCATTTAAGATTCTCCACGAGAGATTACATCGAGTTCAGTATGTTGGAATTGCACTCGCCGTCGTAGGGGTTGCGATTATCTCCGGGGCTTGATTGGGAAGGTGCACGTGTGAAAGATGGTTGCCTCTATCTCTTCCGTTTCGATCTTCTCAAAATGAGCCAGAAGATCTAGATAATCCACCCTGTATTCACCACCAACGGGGGAGGTGATGCTCAACTCCAGTCGCGAAATCAATTGCGCGTCGAGGAGTTCTGAGATAAAGGAAATCCCACCTTCGATGGAGAGGGTGCTGCCGAATTCAAAGCCTGCGCGAGCAACGGCCTCGACCGGGGAGAGTGTCCACCAGTGGGCCTTGGGGTTCTGGTCAAGGACTGGTGGGCGAGTGTGAGAGAGGATAACGAGGGGGACTGGTGTCTTTTGATAACGCTCGTTGCGAGCGGTGTTCCCTCCGATAAGAATCGCATCGCAGAGCCGGCGCCTGGCCAGAAAGCGCTGGCGATCGATAGGGGTTGTCACCGTGTCTGAAGTTCCGAGGAGGGTGCTGGAACCGTCGGCGCCAAGCACCAGGGATGCAATTACAGCCATGTACAGACTCTAACCCGCGGCCATGTCAGTGGGTCTTGCTAACGTGCGATCATGATCATCGACTGTGAAACCTGCGTTGTGCGAGATATTGCCTGCCAAGATTGCGTGGTGACATTTCTATTGGCTCCGGCCGAAGATGTGAGCAAGAAGACGGTTGAGGCCATCGGATTGCTCTCCTCACGCGGGATTGTTCCGCCAATGCGCTTCCAGAGAGCCGCTCTGGGCTAATTCTCAGGTTTGCCACCCCTGCTCGGGTTGAGTCGACAGGGATGCCCCGTTAACCTAACCAGATGAAATCTGCCAAGGTGGTCAGGGTGATCCTTGGCCTCGCAACCTTGACAGGAATGGTCTCGATGGCCCCGGCGCAGGCCGCCCCATCTTTGGTCAACATTCAGCGGCAGATAACGTCCATTCAGGTGCAAGCAGCCAGCTTGGCCGAGGGAGCCCAGGCGGCTAAGGTCCAACTCGACCAACTCACTCGAACACTGAGTGGGATTCGGCGTCAGGCTGCCGTACAGGGCGCAAGCGTGACTCAACTGAGAAAATCTCTTGGCGCAATTGCCATTGCCCAGTATCAATCCGGCGGTCTTGGTGAAGGCCTTCAACTCCTTTTCTCCTCAGATCCGACTCTGTATCTTTCATCTGCCGGATCCCTGGATGCGATTACCAGACGTAAGTCGCTTCAACTTCATCGGTATGCAGCGGCGAGACAGCGATTGGATGCCACGACCCTGACTATCAGTGACAAGTTAGCCCTTGTCCGTGCCGCACGCGCCCAATTGGTCAGACAGACGGCGATGGCCAATTCGAAGTTGAAAGACGTAGAGAAGATTTTAACCAAAATGAAGAAAAAGGATCGAATCCGATTGGCAAAACTCAATAACCAGGATAATTCCACTAAACAGAGATCATCTCTCGCATTTGCCAAGGGAGTTGGAGGAGGTTCAGGTCGTGCGGGGATTGCCATCCGATTCGCTCTCAAACAGATCGGTGATTGGTACGTTTTCGGCGCAGCGGGGCTGGTGTATTGGGATTGTTCTGGTCTAACGATGCGTGCATATCAGGCGGCTGGCGTTTCTCTGCCCCACTCTGCGGCGGCCCAATCTAATTATGGCAGGGCCGTGCCATTTAACCAGATTCGCCCGGGAGATCTTGTATTTTTTGGGTCTCCTATTTCGCACAATGGGATGTATCTTGGCGGTGGCAAAATGGTTGACGCGCCTCATACAGGGGCGCGCGTGCGAGTGGAATCCTTCGGTAGCTATTTTGGAGATTTGCGTTTGGTCTCTGTGCGTCGCCTCTAAATGAAGAAAGTATTGTTCGTTACAAATGATTTCGGCCCGGACGCGGGCGGAATCGAATCCTTCATCGTGGGATTGGTCGAACGCCTTCCATCTGACTCAGTGACTGTCTACACCTCTTCACAGGGTGACACATCAGGCTATGACTCACAGTGGTCGGAAAATTACGGTGTCATGGTTATCCGCGATCGAGCGCGGATGCTGCTGCCAACACCTCGAGTAGGAAGAACTCTGAAGAAACTGGTCCAGCAAGAAAAATTCCAGGTTGCCTGCTTCGGAGCCGCTGTGCCACTTGGCCTGCTCGCGCCGACTCTGCGCAAGGCAGGCATTCCGCGAATCATCTCATTGACACACGGGCACGAAGTTTGGTGGGCCAAGGTATTTCCCTTCGCCCTGGCGCTTCGCCGCGTGGGCCAGAGCGTTGATGTCTTGACTTATCTGGGCGACTTTACGCGGCGCAATATCTCCGTAGCCCTCTCTCCAAAGGCGCGCGGAGCCATGGTACGCATTGCACCGGGCGTAGATGTTGCACATTTTCGCCCGGACGGAGCCCCGAGTAAATTGCGCGTTGAACTTGGCCTTTCAGACAAGTCAGTGATCGTAAGCGTTGGTCGGTTGGTCCCTCGCAAAGGGCAAGATCGCCTCATCCAGGCCCTACCGCTTATCGCCAGCACGATCCCCAATGTCCATCTTCTACTGGTCGGGGAGGGAAGCTACCGAAAATCTCTGGAGAGATTGGTCGACGAAAACAAAGTTAAGGACCATGTCACTTTTATTGGCAGGGTGCCCAACGATCAACTGCCCAAATACTTTCGGTGTGGTGATATTTTCGCAATGCCGTCTCGTTCACGGTTGGCCGGACTTGAAGTCGAAGGTCTGGGAATTGTTTATTTGGAAGCAAGCGGGTGCGGGCTACCCGTTATTGCAGGCAACTCTGGTGGCGCCCCCGATGCAGTAGTCGATGGAGTAACGGGGATCGTGGTCGATGGGACCAATATCAACGCGATCGCTGCGGCGATCGTGAGGGTGCTCTCAGATCCTGCCAAGAGGAAGGCGATGGGCGCGGCCGGAAATGAATGGGTTTCATCGAATTGGAACTGGGAAATCTGGTCGGCGAAATTTGCTCGGCTGCTGGGGATCTAAAGGACAAGCCCGTGCTTGATGCTCTGAGCCACCGCTTCGCTTCGATTAGCCACTGCGAGTTTGCGATAAATCGAAGACAGGTGAGTCTTCACCGTTGCTTCGCTGATAAATAATTCCACGGCTATTTGAGCAGACATCTTTCCTTTTGGCAATAATGCCAAGACTTCGAGTTCGCGCGCGGTCAGACCGAAACCATTTTCTCTCCGCGAGAGTGCCGCGCTGAGACCCTTCCCGCTGAAACTAAGAGGAGAAATGTAGGAATGTGACACCGCCGCAATAACGTTTTTTACGGGATCGCTCTTGAGCACATAGGCACTTGCTCCCGCCTCAAGACAGGCCAGCAAATGCGTATCGTCGTCATTGAGTGTCAGAACTACGATCCCGATAGTGGGGGATACGCGCCTGGCCCACGCAATCAATTCCAAACCGCTCCCATCGGGAAGGTTCAGGTCGACGATGATGACGTGCGGGTCTTTATGGGCAATTTGAGCAAATGCCTCATTCTTTGTTGCCGCTTCGCCAATTACATTGAAGCCATCGTTTTGAAGCGCCGCTCGAAGTCCGTCGCGGACGACTTGATGGTCATCGATGAGAAGAACGGATATGTGAAGGTTAGATGCTGACATGTTCTTCAAGGGGTGCTCTAAGCCAAACTCGTGTGCCTTTCGAGTCCGATTGGATTTCGACTGAGGCATTAATCGCGCAGGCGCGATCTCGGATGCTCTGGATTCCGAAACGAGTTCCTGAAGCTTCTGCCCCACCGATGCCGTCATCGGAAATGTGAAGTTCGAGGGCATTCTCTGCCCGAACCAGGGAGATCGTCACCGTCGTTGCTTGCGCGTGTGCCGCAATATTGCGGAGAATCTCCTGGGCGATTCGATGGATCTCGTAAGAGAGTTCTGAATCCAAGGCAAGGGTCACCTCGTCGACATCTATTCTCAACTCAAGTCCTGTACAGAGAATCTGGGCCGTATTCCTGATCTCATCTGAAAGGGTCAGGGTAGATGGCTGGCGAAGGAAATAAATTTCTCTACGCACCTTGTCGACGAGTTCGGTAACCGTGAACCGTAGTGTTCTCAATTGGGCGCGGGCACCCACTGTGGTTTCCGGATTTGCCAAGAGTAGATCCAGACCATATCCAACTCCCACTAAGTCCTGTGCGATTCCATCGTGCAGTTCACGAGCCAAGCGGACACGAGCAGCCGACTGGTTAAATTCAGATTGCGTCATCGATGTAATCTAGTTGTAGAGGGCTTCGATTTCATCGACGAATTCCTTCGCGACCACATGCCGCTTGATGGAGAGTTTCGCCGTGAGTTGCCCACCTGCGATCGTGAAATCGACCGGAAGAATTGCGAATTTGCGAACTGACTCGGCTCGACTTACGGCCTTGTTTGCCTCATCGATGCCAGTTTGAATGATGGCAATCAGGTCAGGGTCCTTCGCGAGTTCAGCAACTGAGGTCCATTCTTTTTTATGGATCGCGACCCATGGCTTGAGGGCGTCAAGGTCGAGGGTGACAAGCGCGGCAATGAATGGCTTGTTGTCGCCTACGACTACACATTGGCTTACGAGAGGATGAGCACGGATCCGATCTTCAAGGACCGTGGGAGCAACATTTTTGCCTCCCGATGTCACGATTATTTCCTTCTTCCGTCCAACGATGAATAGAAACCCTTCTTCGTCAAGGCGCCCAAGGTCGCCCGTTTTGAACCAGCCATCTTCTGTAAATGCTTCGGCGTTGGCCGCATCGTTCTGCCAGTAACCGCGCATGACGATCGGGCCTTTGATCAGTACTTCTCCATCGCCATCGATACGGATGGATGTTCCTGGAATTGGCCGCCCTACGGATCCGATTCGGAGGCGATTACTGAGGTTGAGGGTCGCGCCGGCGGTGGTCTCGGTCAATCCGTATCCTTCAAGGATTCGAATCCCTGCTCCGCGAAAGAAGTGACCGAGCCGTTCTCCGAGTGGTGCGCCACCTGAGATTGCCGCGTCTACGCGTCCGCCCATCCCTATGCGGATTTTTGAAAATACCAATTTGTCGAAAAGTCGGTGCTTGAGTAGAAGTGGCAGAGGAATCTTGCCCTTGTCGATTGCTTGGCTGTAGGCGATCGCAACGCCGGCAGCTTTGCGGAAGATAGCACCCTTTCCACCGGCCTCGGCGTGTGCTTCTGCTCCGTTATAGATTTTCTCGAAGATGCGTGGTACGGCAAGAACAAATGTGGGCTTAAAGGATCCCATATCAATGGCAAGTCTTGTGCTCGGGTCCCCGCAATGTGCCATGTGCAATCCGGAACTCACGGCTCCAATCTGCACCATGCGGCCAAAGACGTGAGCAACGGGAAGAAATAGAAGAGTTGACCCTCCCGGCTTTAGGAAAAGATCAGCCGCACCTTTGACCACGTTGCCACATTCGGCGAGAAAATTTCCGTGCGTCAACTGAACGCCTTTTGGTTTGCCGGTAGTACCAGAGGTGTAAATCAGGGTGGCTAGAGTGTCGGGTACGGAAGCGTTTCGCCTCCGGTCGATTTCCTCATCAGACACTCCCTCACCGGTGGTGCTGAGAATGTGCATGGCCTCTTCGGTGATCGTCCAAATGTTCTTCGTGTGCACGGGAAGGACAGTCGACACCAGTTCGCGGTGAGTTGGTGTCTCAACGATGATCGCGACGGTGCCGGAGTCACTGAGGATCCATTCGACTTGGTCTGCGGAAGAGGTTTCGAAAATCGGAACGACACAGCCGCCTGCAAACCAGATTGCAAAATCTAAAATCGTCCACTCGTACCTGGTGCGCGCCATGATCGCGACTCGATCCCCGATTTGCACGCCAGCGGCAATCAAACCCTTCGCCGTGGCACGCACTTCAGCTTCGAATTCTCGAGCAGTGACCTCCTGCCAACCTTGACCCAGAGGCCGTGAGAGCATGACGCGATCTGGTTCGAACCACGCCCTTTCTGCTACCAGATTTGTGAGATTGCCAGCCGTGGCTGCAGGAACAAGGGCAGGTATGGTCATTTCATTCATGCCTCCTACGCTAGCGCGACTGGGGGCCTAAAGGGAGGGGGTAACCTACGGACATGACCGATACATCCACCGGAAAGATTTCTATCCAGGCCCCACTTTCGAAAGTTGAGGGCATTCTTTTTGACCTGGCTCAATATCCCATGTGGTCCAGCGCGATTAAGTCCGTGGCCGTTCTTGAAAAAGACGAGAAGGGTCGAGCCACGTCAGCGACGATCTCTATAGACGCCGGGATGATGAGAGACCGAGTAAGCCTTGAATACGACTGGAGTCAAGCCCCTCAGAAGTTGAGTTTCTCGATGACCGATGCGGATCTCCTGACCGCGATGGATGGTTCTTACACAATTGCAGCCCAGGACGAGGAGACCACGGAAGTTACTTACGAACTTCATGTCGACCTCTCGATGCCTATACCCGCCATGATGCGGCACAAAGCCGAGAAGGCAACCATAGATATGGCCTTAGAACAGCTCAAAACTTTCGCGGAGAAATAGTACATGGCGCATTCGATCGGAGTCGATGTTGGTGGCACCAAGGTTCTTGGTGGTGTCGTAAATGAGCATGGCACGGTACTTGCCCACGCCCGTCGCGACACGCCACGTCAGGGCGGTGCTGCTCTCACTCAAGCCATTGCCGATGTCGCCCTCGAACTCATGAAAGATTTCGAGGTCGAGAGCGTTGGAATATCAGCGGCTGGTTTTGTCTCATCCGATCGCAAGACGATGCTGGCCACCCCCAACATTGCCGGGTGGAACGGCGTCAATTTGGATAAAGAACTCGGCTCACTTATTGGGCTTCCCCTCGTTATTGAAAATGATGCGAATGCGGCGGCGTGGGGCGAAGCTCGTTTTGGCGCAGGAGTCAATGAGGATCACTTGATGATGCTGACAATCGGGACCGGCATTGGCGGGGGAATTGTCGTCAATGGGCAGTTATACCGTGGGGCCTTCGGAATCGCCGCAGAGTTCGGACACATGAGAGTCGTCCCTGACGGACACCTTTGCGGATGCGGCGCGCGCGGATGTTTCGAACAGTATGCCTCCGGTAACGCCCTCCTTCGACACGCACGAGAGGCAATCAGCGCTTCTCCAGAAGTGGCTCGTAATCTTCTGGCCCTGGGCGATGGCACAGTCGCTGGATTGACAGGAAAGCACATAACCGATGCCGCTCGCCAAGGTGATGCTGTTGCACTTGCAGCCTTCAACACGACGGCACAGTGGCTTGGCGCCGGTATCGCTTCGCTATCAGTTGTTTTGGATCCTGCTTGCGTTGTGATCGGTGGAGGAGTGATCGATGCAGGTGAAATCTTGCTCGCGCCAACAAGGGCTGCGGTTGAAAGAAATATGCCCTTTGCTGGAAAACACCCGTCTCCACGGATCATTGCAGCAGAGCTGGGCAACGAGGCAGGACTTGTAGGCGCGGCAGATCTGGCGCGCCGCTAAAATTATTCGAACGGAAACTTAAGTTTTATCAAGCGTCGAATTTCATCCATGGATTTCATGATGTTCAAAGTCTCATCCAATGTCATCTGAGATGACTCGGTTTTCCCACCGCGAACTAGAGTGGCGAACTCGATGGCTTGTTCTCTTAAGCCGTGGCCTTGGTATTCACTTGGATAGTCTGTGGCTGAGTCATCATTTAGAACCACTCGCATTGGCGCTGGACTGTAGAAAGTTCGGTCAATCTCGATTCGACCTAATGTTCCGCTGATGACGGCCCTGCAAGGGGTTTTCGAAATCATGTTGGAACTCAATATTGCTTGTGCGCCAGAGTCGTAATCGAAAATAGCCGCTGTCTGACTGTCCACTCCTTCAGGGGAGAACGCAGCAGATGCCGTGACTTTTGCCGGCACGCCAAGGACCATGTGCGCGAAAGAAACCGGGTAAATGCCCAGATCAAGCAATGCTCCACCGGCGAATTCGGGCAACATCAGACGTGGGATTTGGAGGGCTGCTAATCGCTGGCCATGGTCTGCTTCAACGCAAATGATTTCCCCAATGGTTCCCTCACTCAATATCTGACGCACCTTTTTGATGTGCGGAAGAAAGCGGGTCCACATAGCTTCCATGAGCGCTAGGTTCTTCTCGCGTGCTGTGTCGATCATGAGTTTGGCTTCGATTGCATTCACCGCGAAAGGCTTCTCACAAAGAACCGGCTTTCCGGCACCCAGGGCGAGCAAGGTATTAGATACGTGCGAAGGATGGGGCGTGGCGACATAAATCGCGTCGATTTTAGGGTCGGCTACGACCTCCTCATAACTTCCGTATGAGGTGCAGTCGGCAAACTCGGCTGCAAAAGCGTGCCCCTTCTGCGTGGATCTAGAACCGACAGCTTCAATTTTGTGATCGGGCAGGCGCTGCAAATCCAAAGCAAAGGCTCGAGCAATTCCGCCTGTGCCGATAATTCCCCATCGAAACGTTTTATTCACGTCGACAACTCTAAAGGCACTTAGAGGATCGCGCCATCATCATCGTCGTATCCGTCGCGAAGATGGTAAAAGAAGGAGGCCAGCCCACCGATAAAAACGAGAACCCCCGGCCAAGGCTCGATACCGAAGGGATTAAAGCCAACGATGGCAGCGACAATTGCATAGACGGGGCCAAGTAGCATTGCAAGAAGAGAGTTCCGTTTGGAGCGGTCCCGTATCGGTTCCAGTTTCGGATTAGGTTTTTGGAAATGATCTTCGGGATCTGGTCTATCTAGATCATCTAGAAAATTCGTTGGCATAGATTCATCGAGTGAGAGTCCCGCGATGATCGACTCGAATTCCGCGTCGATGAGATCGTTGTCGTTCGAAGCAAAGTCTGTGAGCCAAAATCCATGTGCGACTTCATTAATAAATGCTGATGTTTCACCCATGATGATGGAAAGGTCGCTAAATGAGTTCTCCAGAACAACTTCTCGCACAAACGGAGAAGTCACACTCTGAGAAATGGAAGCCGCATTCTCTGAATATTCGCTGTCGGCTGTATTTGAGTACAAGATGATCAGAGGTTGTTCTACGAGATAGAGTTCTTCGTCAATAGTTCTCCATACTTTCCGCAGAGCAAATCGATTCTTTGGCAGGGACGGTTCTAACAAGATCACACCGTCAATTTCTTCGCCGAGGAGTTCAGCAAGTCGTAGAACTATGGTGGCGGCCATGGAGATGCCGATGAGGAAGACGGCGCTGCACCGATTCTTAAGAAATGCAAGGGATTGCTCTGAGATCGTCAACCAATCTTGGAGATTGTCGGCATTGATGTCCTGCCACATCACCGAATTCTTCGAGAGCTCGGGAAGACGGATCGTCATCCCGGCGTCGTGGAGTGTATGAGCCCAGGTAAAGGCTACATCTGTCGAAGATGCACTCTCGTGGAGGATGAGAACCCCAATATCGCCGGCAATTAACTCCAAACCCTGCGAGTCTGGGTTCTCCATCACATTCCCATAGTGTCATACAGGGCCAAGACCCACTAAATTGGTCCTCTAGGCAAAGAGGTCCTGAAAGAGCTTCAGAAGACTCGCGGCTGTTTGTAGATTGAGGAGACCCATGGTGAATCTGCCTTACGGCCTCCTTCGGGCTTTTCTGACTCCTTTCCTGATGGTGTTGTTTAGACCCAAAGTGAGCGGTCTTCGAAATGTCCCAGCAAGTGGTCCGGTGATCCTTGCTTCTAACCATCTCTCCTTCAGCGATTCAATCTTCATGCCCTTGGTAGTGCCTCGGAGGGTCACTTTCTTGGCAAAGAGCGAGTACTTCACCTCGCCCGGACCCAAGGGGTTGCTGAAGAAACTCACCTTCATCGCTCTCGGCCAGGTTCCTGTTGACCGCACTGGCGGACGCCGAAGTGAGGCTGCCTTGATCACTGGGCTGAAAGTTCTCTCCGATGGAAATTGCCTAGGTATCTACCCAGAGGGCACGCGCTCCCCAGATGGGCGCCTCTACAAAGGTCGCACCGGCTTAGTTCGACTGGCCCTCGAATCGGGAGCACCGGTGGTTCCAGTGGCGATGTTTGATACTGACAAGATTCAGCCCACGGGCAAAGTGGTTCCCAAGATTATGCGGGTAAAAATGATCTTTGGCGAGCCGATGTATTTCAAAGGCGACGCCACAAATCTACAACTCCTGCGGGATCTCACCGATGAACTCATGAGAAAGATTCAAGAGCTTTCTGGCCAGGAGTACGTGGATATCTTTGCAACGCGGCGCAAGGCCGAGATCGATGAAGCCGAATAATTTCGAATTAGTCCTCTAGGGCAAGGCGCTCGGTTAGATAGTTACATGTCGTGCATGTTGGACCCGACAATGGCAGTGGTCCTTCCAGCACGTCGATGAAATCACCGATCACTGAAAGGAATTTTTCGTGATCGCGGGGAACGGGTACATAACTCTGCCTTACCCCGAACGCGTATGTCTGCGCGTTAGTTCCAATCACTGCGTTGGGGTTCCAGATCAAGAGCCCCATGCTGACCACATCGAGGGCTTTACCAGCAGCGGGGTTCTCCATTGCAAAGGCATACGCTTCAAGTTGGGGAGAGTAGAACTCCCCTGAATCCCGTGCGCTGTCAGAGACTTTGCAGTCGATGAGGGCCACGGTGCCATCCTCATTTTCAGCGACTAGATCGTATTTGCCCAGAATGCGCCAACGCGAGACATCTCCATTAATTACCAAAGGCTTGCTCTTTACCCATTCGGCAAGTTTGGTGACCCTGCCTGGACGAAGAGAGGCGTCGATATCTTGCGTTGCCACCCCACGAAAAGTCTTCTCCTGAAGTGACGAGAAGGTGCCAACCAAGGGGAAGGCACCAGGCATGATGACTTTATGCCAGTACTTGATCCATAGACATCGTTTACACGTGGACAAGCCAAAGGTGAGATCCGAAGGCGAGATGTTCTCTCGCGCAGGTACGGCAGGTTTTTTCATAACCTTATTGTCTCTGATTGAACTGACACGCGTAGGGACCATATCCCGAGGAATAGCACAGGGATTGCCGCAATTGCACAGAGCCATCCATAGCTCATGACGGCGATGATGACTCCGGCCATCGCCCCTCCAACTGCACCCATGAGATTCATAATGAGATCGGAGGCACCTTGAGTTGATGGAAGCATCGCTTCGTTGACGGATTCCGATAACAGGGCCGATCCCGCGATTAACGTGCAGGACCAACCAAGACCCAAAAGAAAAAGTCCCACCCCCAATGGGATAGCACTTGTTCCAGGAGATCGACCAGCAATCAAGCAAGACAGGAGCAGAATGACCGTGCCAAATTGGATCACTCTTTTGCGCCCTAGGGAATCACTCAAGTAACCGACAAGGGGAGACAAGGCATACATCCCCGCAACGTGGACGCTTATGACCAGGCCGATCACAGTCAACGTTACGTCAACACGTGCCATATGAATTGGCGTCATAACCATGACGGAAACCATCACAATGTGCCCGATTGCAATCGATGCGATCGCGAAAAGCGCCGGAGGATTTCTTGAGATTATTTTCAATGTCGCAATCGTTGATCCTCTACTCTCACGTTGTGACGTTTCAGGTAGATAGCTCATGGCAGTGAGAAATGGATCCGGCTTCAAAAACAAAATGATTACAAATGTCGCCAGTGTTAGCGAAATTACGGCAAGTAAATAGGGACCTACAAGGCGGGGAAGTCCAATGGCATGAGCCAAATTGCCTGCGGGCTCCATAAGGTTTGGGCCCGCTACAGCCCCAACCGTCGAGCCCCACACAACCATGGAGAGATGGCGCGAACGAGTCTCATCGGTGGCTAGATCCACCGCGGCAAAGCGGGCTTGGTAACCCGCAGCTGATGCCGCGCCCACCAGAAACGTACCCAGCAACATTAAAGCGAGTATTCGCGTGGAGCCTCCAACAATTGCAAGGATGGCTCCAATGATGCCAACGGAATAGCCGACGGATAAGGCCAGTCGCCGACCACCGTGGATTGTTAAACGCGACAATGGCAGAGCCATCGCAGCGGCACCAAGGACCCCAGTTGTTTGAGCAAGGCCCGCGAGTGATTCAGATTTTGAAATTGACGATACGAGCAGTGAGCCGGCAGCTATAGTTCCCGCCACGCCGAGCCCGTTAAGT
>JANMBV010000136.1:0-2137 GCA_031360585.1 Actinomycetes bacterium
GCCGGGTACCGCGGCGTCACCCACTTCCACACCCAAATCGCCGCGCGCCACCATGATGGCGTCGGAGGCATCGATGATTTCTTCCAGCGCGGCGATGGCTTCGGCGCGCTCGATTTTAGCCACCAGCAAACCCTTGCCGCCGGCGGCGCGCAGCAGTTGACGTGCACGCTCCATGTCGGCACCGGCGCGCGGAAAGGATACGGCGATGTAATCGGCTTTGAATGCCGCGGCCGTCTTGATGTCTTCCATGTCTTTTTCGGTGAGCGCAGGCGCGGACAAGCCGCCGCCTTGACGGTTGATGCCCTTGTTGTCGGACAGCGCGCCGCCTTGCAGCACCTTGCAAATAATTTCCGCGCCTTTGACTTCTTCCACCCACAAGGTGATGCGTCCATCGTCCAGCAATAGTGTCACGCCGCGCGCGACATCTTTCGGCAGATCTTTGTAATCGAGGCCGACGCGCTCTTGATTGCCGAGCGCACAGTTGGCGTCGAGAATGAAGCGGTCGTCGTGATTAAGCTGGATCTTTTGGTGTTCGAACTTGCCGATGCGAATTTTCGGGCCTTGCAGATCGGCCAGCACACCGATGGTCTTGCCGCGCGCGCGCGCCAGAGAACGAATCATTTCCGCGCGGCGGATGTGATCTTCCGCCTTGCCGTGAGAGAAGTTAAGCCGCACTACATCGAGACCGGCGGCAATCATTTGGTCCAGAATTTTCGGATCGTCCGAAGCTGGGCCGAGGGTGGCGACAATTTTGGTGCGTCTTAACAAGTTAAGTCCTTAACAACGAAGCAACCGCGGATTAACACCGATGCACACGGATAAAACCAAAAGGCATCCTCGCGCATCGGTGGTTTCAGGATGGATTTCTTATTTGGCCGCACGTTCTTCCAAGATCGCCACGGCGGGCAATTTTTTACCTTCCAGGAATTCCAAGAATGCGCCGCCCGCAGTTGAAATATAGGACACCTTGTCATAGATGTCGTATTTTTGAATCGCTGCAATCGTGTCGCCGCCGCCAGCTAGAGTGAACGCTTTGGTATTGGCGATTGCCATGGCGATGGTTTTGGTGCCGGCGCCGAATTGGTCGAACTCGAACACGCCGACTGGGCCATTCCATACCACGGTGCCGGCTTTCATGATGATGTCGGCGAGTTCTTGCGCGCTCTTCGGGCCGATGTCGAAAATCATATCGTCGTCGGCCACTGCGCCCGCGTCTTTTAATACCGCGGGTTCGTTGGCGTCGAATTTTTTGCCGACCACCACATCGACCGCGATGGGAATCGTTGCGCCACGCGCGGTCATTTTCTTCATCAGGGCTTGGGCAGTGGGCACCAGATCGTCTTCGCACAAGGATTTACCGACGTTCTTGCCGGAGGCTTTAAGGAAGGTGTTGGCGATGCCGCCGCCGACCACCATTTGGTCCACTTTCTCAGATAAAGCCTCAAGCACGGTGAGCTTGGTCGAAACCTTGGAGCCGCCGACGATAGCGACCATCGGCCGCGCCGGGCTCAGCAGCGCTTTGGTCAGCGCATCCAGTTCTTGCGTCAACAGAATGCCAGCACATGCTACGGGTGCGTATTTAGCGATGCCGTGGGTGGAAGCTTGTGCGCGGTGCGCGGTGCCGAAGGCGTCCATCACGAACACATCGCACAGCTTGGCGTATTTTTGCGCGGTCTCGTCGAGGTTTTTCTTTTCGCCTTTGTTGATGCGGCAATTTTCCAAAACCACCAGTTCGCCCGGAGCGACATCGAAGCCGCCGTCGACCCAATCCTTAATCAAGCGCACCGGCTTGCCCAGGCGCGCGGCGATGTTGTCGGCCACCGGTTTGAGCGAATTCTCCTGCGACCACACACCTTCTTCCGGGCGGCCCAGGTGTGAGGTGACCATCACTTTCGCGCCTTGCTTCAAGCAGTGGTTGATGGTTGCCATGGAAGCGGTGATGCGCGCGTCGCTGGTGATCTTGCCGTCTTTGACCGGCACGTTGAGGTCGGCGCGTATGAAGACGCGTTTGCCTTTGAGGTCGAGATCGACGAGTTTGATAACGGACATGGTTCTACTCCAATAAAATTAAGATGTAAGAAATAGATTGGCTTCTATTTCTTACATCTCAGGGTGTAAGAGATGTTGGGTGGGTTGG
>JANMBV010000011.1:0-3185 GCA_031360585.1 Actinomycetes bacterium
ATTCGGTAATTGATCAAGCCCTCGGATTGTCGTTGATTCACAATCAAATACTTCAAATCGTCTAGATGCGCATTTGCGCAATCATTTTACGATTCATCCAACTCCGCTCGGGAGATGAGAACGAGAATGACTTCTACGGGAAAATCAAAGCGAATCGTGGGTCGCTCGCTACGTAAAACGAGGCTTCCGATAATCATGTCGTTCGTACTGGCATTCACGGGACTTCAGACTCCACTTTCCTTTGCCGCTCAGACGTAAAGCTCTTTTCAAAAACTTGATAATTCAGGACCTGCAAAATTTTCGATCACACAATTCAAAACTGCCAGCCAACTGAAACTGCCGTTTGTCGGATCTGAGCATTGTTCCCCCTGCCACTGCGAGGTCTCTTCCCGGGTCTCTCCTTCCATCCGTTGTGAGCCCATCTGCTGGATTTGCAAAGATCACTCACGCATCAAAATCGATTGCGTTGGTTTCTGTGGGGGTGCTGCCATCTGATGAAGGCTCTGCGGGCTAATAGCAACTTGCCAACACCCCTCGCGCCCAACGCGGGGCCTTAGTTCGGAGAAGAATGTGAAAGATTCAGTGAATTCTCACGCCCTTTCGAGAACGTAGATAGTTCGCGCTATTAAAGTTTGTAGATGCGGAAATGGATGAAACGAATTGCGCTGGCACTTTCGCTGCTGGTTGCTATTGCCGGGGCGGGCGCCTTCTACCTTGTTCATTCAGCCGCCAAGTCAGTTCCACGATCTCAAGCGCTAAAGGGTGCTTCGCAATCTCTCCACGGCGATACCAATATCTTGTTGCTGGGCCTAGATAGCCGGCGAGCAAATGATGGGTCCGACCTTCCGCGTCAGTTGCTTGACCTTCTCCATGTCGGAAGTACGAGCCAAGTTGGCGGCTACAACACCAACACAATGATTCTAATTCACATCCCGGCCGGCGGAGGCAGGGCCGTTGCAATCTCAATTCCACGCGATGATTACGTCCACATCCCTGGACTTGGCATGAAGAAGATCAAAGAGGCCTACGGGTTAGCTAAGTACACCAACGAAACTCAACTCGTCAAGCAAGGAATACCCAACCCGCAGCGAGAGTTCCTTAGTCGAGAGGCAGGACGCGCTTCCACGATCGCTACAATTCACGATTTGCTCGGGGTGCCGATCGATCATTTCGCCGAAGTGAATCTGGTCGGCTTCTACGACCTTGCGACTGCTTTGGGTGGGGTTCAAGTCTGTTTGAAAAATGCAGTCAACGATTCTCAATACTCAGGGGCAGTTTTTCCGGCTGGCGTTCAGACCATCACCGGAGCTGATGCGCTTAAATTTGTGAGACAGCGCCACGGATTACCGGAAGGCGATCTTGATCGCACCCACCGTCAGCAGGCATTCATCACCGGCGTCATTACCAAACTTCGAAGTGCGGGAATTTTCGGTGATTTGGGAAAAATATCGGCTCTACTGAATGTCGCAAAGAAAGACGTCGTTATCGATAGCGGATGGGATGTTCTTGGATTTCTGCCTGAGGCAAAGGCTCTCACTGGCGGGCACATCACCTTTTACACTCTTCCCATCGAAGGTTTTGCCAGCCGTAACGGACAGAGCGTAAATCTGATCGATCCGGTCAAGGTAAGGGCTTACGTGCAAGCACTCTTCAATCCCCCGAAGGTCACACCCTCTGCCAGCCCATCTCCATCGGCTAGTGCCTCCAGTGGTGCGACTCCTTCGCCAACACCAACCCACATTGCCAACACCGCAAACGGCGTGCCCGTACAAGGGGGCGATATTCCCTGTGTAAATTAGCCGCGGGAGGGCAGTTAAATGGCGCATTTCGAACGATTCGGCAGTTATGTGATTTTGGCGTTGACTCCAAAGGAGAAGTTCTTCGCCCTGCACGCCTCGCCACAAGCCAAATTGCGCGACGTTATCTCGGTTCGAAAGGTTAAAAAAATTTGGTCTTGGAAAGTCATAAGGGGAATTCGCGCTCCTGGAACGGGATTTCCAGGAGTCATCGCCCTTGGCACCTGGCGGTACCGACGCGGGAAAAATTTCGTGGCCGTATATGGCAAACGCCCGGGCTATGTGGTTACTTTCAACTCGGGACCGTTCAAACAGTGGGTGGTCACCCCGGATAACACCGAAGAGGAAATACGGATGATGTTCCCGGGCTTTCTAACTACCGAGTGAAACGTCCCCTTAACCCTTTTGGCACGATGCGCAAGAACGTCCCTCCGATTTTCATTCCATGAACGAGCGGGGAAACGGTGAGCATCGCAAGCCCCATCAATTCTTCAGGTTGAACCTCAGTTATTGCTGGGCTATCCAGGTCAAGAGAATTAGCGATTCTCTCAAAATTCGTCACGAGGGATACGCCTCGTACATATTGCGTGACTTTTATTTTCCGTCCGCCCTCCATGAACTCCTCGGCTAGTGAGGCAAGCGCGACGCGCAGATCGCTGGCGAAGGAGACCCCTGGCAGGCGCCGTTGATGTGTGTGGATGGTTTTGCCTTCTTGTCCGACGGCCAGACTGGCGCATGATAGAGCGTAGGCAATTTTTTCCGTGATTGAGAGCGGAAGCTCCTCATCGAACGAGATATCAAAGAGAGTCCTGGAAATTGTGCGAACTTGCACCATGATGTGTTCCAGGGCGACGCCTCGTTCATAAAGATCCTCGGCCTCGTCTTTTCTTGCGGTAGGAAACCACTGGGCATAGGAGCGGGCTTCCAGAGCCTGGGCACGAAGAGATGGGATCTCTTCAACAAGGAGGCGAGCCTTTGCAAGGAGTGTTCCCGCAAATTCAGGGGAATATCCGGCGGCCACTCTTTCAGACATCTCACCCAGTAAAGCTGCGGAATCGTGCGCCAACACGGTGATGCGGTTAACGGTGCGACCAGCGGGTGTATTGGGATTGGCGAAGTAAGAGAGCAAGATAGCAATGGAGGTACCTATGAGGGTGGAAACGGTCCGGTGGATCGCGGTGGACTCTGCCAGACCGGGACCGATGACGATCATTGCGGTGATGACAACGTTGATGGAGGCTACTTCGCGCAGGTGCAGGAACCTTGAGGCGGTGAGGGAGAGAACGACGACTACGAAAACGGTAGAAACCCCGAAGCCAAGAAAATACGTTGCGATAAGGGCCGTTCCAACTCCTATGGTGGTGCCGAGCAATTGGCCAAAACCATCGC
>JANMBV010000091.1:0-12851 GCA_031360585.1 Actinomycetes bacterium
TTGCTTGGCGAATGATCTCAGCCAATGCGTGTGTCGGTTCTGGAGCGGGAACAATTCCCTCGGTCCGGGCGAATTGAACTCCCGCGGCGAAGCAATCAAGTTGTCCCATGGCAACTGCATCCATGAGACCCAGTTCGTAAACGTGTGAGATAAGTGGAGCCATTCCGTGATAGCGGAGACCGCCAGCGTGGATTGGGTCTGGGACAAAGTCGTGACCCAATGTGTGCATCTTCATCAGTGGCGTCATGCCGGCCGTGTCACCGAAGTCGTATCGGTATTCGCCGCGAGTCAGTGATGGGCATGACGCTGGTTCTACTCCACGGATCTTTGTGTTCTTGCCGTTTTTCAAGTTTTCGCGGATGAACGGGAAAGAAAGTCCCGCGAAGTTAGATCCGCCGCCGGTGCAGCCGACAATGACATCTGGGTAATCGCCAACCTTGGCGAATTGTTTGAGCGCCTCTTCCCCGATGATTGTCTGGTGGAGAAGTACATGGTTGAGAACGCTGCCGAGTGCGTAACCAACTTCAGGATCTTGAGCAGCAACCTCAACTGCTTCGCTAATTGCGATGCCGAGTGAACCTGTGTGGTTTGGGTTGAGTGCCAGTTGATTGCGACCGGCTTGAGTAAGCATTGAGGGCGAGCGATGGACGATCGCGCCGAATACTTCCATCATCATTCGACGATATGGTTTCTGATCGTAGGAAGCGCCTACCTGCCAGACTTCCACGTCGATTCCAAAGAGAGCGCCCGCAAATGCAAGGGCAGTGCCCCATTGGCCAGCGCCAGTCTCGGTCGTTAGCTTTCTGATTCCGGCTTTGTGGTTGTAATAGGCCTGAGGAACGGCGGTGTTCGGCTTATGCGATCCAGCTGGACTCACGCCCTCGTACTTGTAATAAATACGTGCGGGAGTGCCAAGTGCCTTTTCAAGACGGTGGGCGCGAAAGAGTGGGGATGGGCGCCAGAGTTTGTAGATGTCTTGGACCTCTTGCGGGATATCGACGTATCGCTCGGTCGTGACTTCTTGCATGATTAAATCCATGGGGAACAACGGGGCGAGGGCCTCAGGTCCTATGGGCTCGTGGGTTCCTGGGTGAAGTGGTGGCGGCGGTGGTGATGGAAGATCTGCGATCAAGTTGTACCACTGCGTAGGCATTTCGGATTCGTCGAGAAGGATTTTGTGATCTGCGCGCGATGAAGTCATGGCGGAGTTTAAGCCTGCAAGTGTCGAACCGTCTAGGCTCATCTTGTGGCAAAAGAAGTTCCAGGGGCCGCACTCCCTCCCAGTAGTGACTTGCGTGCGGTTCTCGCCATCCCTGCCTTTCGCAAACTCTGGTGGAACCTAAGCCTTTCAAGTTTGGGTGATTGGCTCGGGCTTCTGGCAACCACAGCGCTGGCAAAGCAATTCGCGGGTGATAGTTATGCGAAGGCAAATATCGCCATTGCAGGTGTATTTATCATGCGATTGTTGCCGTCAATCATCATCGGGCCATTTGCGGGCGTGATTGCTGATCGGTTCGATCGTCGGCGGTTGATGTATGTCGGTGACACGATACGAGGACTACTCACGATCTCGATTCCCATTGTGCATACCTATTGGTGGCTCTACACCTCGATTGTCCTGATCGAGATTGTCGGACTTTTTTGGGGACCGGCAAAGGATGCGACCGTGCCGAATCTAGTTCCACGAGAGCAACTTGAATCTGCCTATCAAGCCTCACTCATTGGAACATATGGAAGTGCCCCGGTGGCCGCCTTGCTTTTTTCGCTGATGGCAATCATCAGCAATGCCCTTGCGGTGCCTTTCCCATTCTTTAAAGGAAATCCAGTCGACCTCGCCCTCTATTTTGATGGACTGACGGGCTTTTACAGCGCGATCACGATCTATCGCCTTAAAGGAATTCCGAAGATTAAAGGACGCGGTGATAAGAAATCTGCCAACATAATGAGAGAGCTGCTGGACGGATGGAAATTCGTTGGTAAAACGCCGACTATTCGTGGGCTCGTCGTTGGAATGGTTGGCGCGTTCGTAGCTGGTGGAACAATCATCGGGCTGGGTCGTACATTCGTAAGCGATCTAGGTGGCGGTAATGCAGCCTACGGCGTTCTCTTTGGAGCCGTATTTTTTGGAATGTCAGTCGGTATGTGGTTGGGTCCAAAAATGTTTAGGGCTTCTTCTCGAGGCGGACTCTTTGGGCTAGCGCTGGTCGGCGCTGGTGCATCACTTGCCCTCCTGGCGCTTATCCCTAACCTAATCATCGCTCTGCTGATGACCGTCGTCCTTGGAGCTTGCGCCGGCCTTGCGTGGGTAACCGGCTTCACGACACTGGGCACGCAAGTCGAAGACGAGGTGCGTGGGAGAACTTTTGCTTTCGT
Organism: Actinomycetes bacterium; assembly: GCA_031360585.1. Lineage (GTDB taxonomy): Bacteria > Actinomycetota > Actinomycetes > Nanopelagicales > Nanopelagicaceae > QYPT01. The sequence goes on from JANMBV010000091.1 coordinate 2,374, forward strand.
GCAGTCTCTCGTGCGGATAACCCTAATATCCGTACTAGCCGTTGCCCCGTTAATTGCGGCAGCGATCGGAAAGCACACTCTTCACTTTGGGTCAGGCGTACTTCACTACAACGGCGCTGAGGGGACACTCCTCTTGGGCGGGCTCTTTGCGTTAGGTATTGGAATTCTTTCCTATTTCCAAATGAGAGATGGGAAAAGACAGCCCTAACTCGTATGTAGAGGTTTTCCTTGCAAAATGTGTTCGACTTCTTGATACCCCGTTGGGAACGCATAGTTGTAGCGAGCAGGAAGCGCGAAGACGAACTGCGCGTTGCGCCCAAGTTCGCTGGGCGGAATCGGAGCCGCACTCACCGTATATTCCTGGCGAATGAGTGAATTCCACTGTCCGATGGTGAATACCATGATTGGAATATCCTGCCTCTTCTTCGCAGCTGTCCATAGCGGACTTCTAATCAAAATGAGCGACCCGCTTTGAACCGTCTTGTTTGTACTGGGGTCATCCCCGCGCCAGGAGTCGTATACGACCGTGTAGCCAGTCCAATTGAGTGGCAAAGTGAAAGTGAATCCGTACATTCTGTCGCTGTAGACAACTGATGTTGCCACGGTTTTGGTTGGAGTCGTAGATTTCGTAGGCTCGGTTTCCCGCGCAGCCGGACCGGCGCACCCGGCAAGAAGTGTTAAGGACGCAACTGCAATTGCAATTTTGGTTGCAGTCTTATTGAACGTGGAGGCCATAATCACTAATCGTAGCGGTAGAGGAGACCTCACGCGCGCCCAAATTGAAACGCACACGACGTGACGGGACTAAGCGTGCTACGAGGGGTTGAAACTCACCTGCCATGCGCAGTCGGACGATGAGTCAGTAACCATGTGAACGCGATAGGTGCTTGAAGTAAGAGTGATTTTCTCCGCACCCGATGTCGCGCCCATCGTGGAAAATGCACTGATCCCATTTAGATCTGCCTGGTACGAACAGCTCCCTCTAGTTTTCCACTTAACTAGATAATCTCCTGACATCGGCTGACTCTCCGTACTCACGCCTAACCCAACTCCCCCCATAAAGATGACCGTTCGACGAGCATCTGCATGAGAACTGAAGTGCGTCATTTGCACGTACGTGCAGAGAATGAGTCCAACGACAACGAAGATCGCAAACAGTCTTTTGGAGGCCAGCGACGGCGGCGTTTTACTCTGGAGTACTCCATTGGATTTCACTCATGCTCCTTCTGAATTCTTCTTCTGCGGGTTCTGGGGGAACAGAAATGGATATGGGAAGTCTCTCCGGCTGTAAAACAGGGAACCCAAGGGATTTTGGCGAAGGCGATGTTTTCGTCCACGTAGCCATCAAACAATCGATTGCGATGCGTCAAGGTAGCAGCGAGAGGAGGATTTTGAAAGAGGAAGGCTATAACTCTTTTTTAGCCCCAATTGGGAATTAAAACCGCGTCTGGAGACTTTCCATAACGTCGCCCCTGCCACTTCCCCGATCAGGGCCCGTGCGGCAGACACATTTCCCGAAAAGGAGCTCAAACTGATGGCAAATCAAACAATGACAAGGAACGACTCTTCGATCACCTGCGCCTGCACCCCAACTCAGCGAGTGATGGTCGGTGCCATGGGCGGCCTTGTCGCCGGCATGGTCTTCGGAACGATGATGAACATGCTGGGCATGATCGGTAGCATCGCGATGCTCGTGGGCAGCAAATCAAATGCCGTCGGATGGGCAGTGCACCTTCTTATCTCAATGGGAATCGGCGTCGCGTTCAGCCTCGCGTTGGAGAAGAAGTTGAAAAGCTACACCGCTGGAATCGGATATGGAATGACTTACGGGATTTTCTGGTGGGTCCTCGGCGGCTCGATCTTAATGCCCGCCAAACTGAACATGCCTCTCTTTCATCTCAACACAATGGCTTGGCAGTCACTCATGGGCCACGTCGTATTCGGAGTAATACTGGGCACGCTTACTGTTGCGATTCCAAGCAGGATGCACAAGCAGCAATAAAAGCGACCCGAGAACACAATGGTAAGTTGACGGCGTGCCAGTGAATAAACCCGAAGCATTTCGGCTCTTCGTCGAACCGGAAATCCCGATTCTTCTTAGAGTGGCACGCTCTCTCACCGGTGGCTCTGCGGATGCGGAAGATCTGGTGCAAGAGACGCTGATTAAAGCTTTTGGAGCTTTGGAAAAGTTCGACGGAGCCAATCCGCGCGCGTGGTTGTTGACCATCTTGCGAAATGCGGCACACAACGTCTGGCGGAAGAAGAAACCCGATTATGTAGATGATTGGACTCTACTGCCAGACTTCAAGCCAGCTTTCAACGCTGAGCCACCACGTTCAGCCGAGGAAGATGCCCTGAGCGGAGTTGTAGATCCGGCACTGACAAAGGCAGTTAACGGCCTTGTCGAGGAATTTCGGTCGGTTTTGATTCTCATAGACGTCGAAGGATTTTCTTATGCAGAGTGCTCTGAAATCCTAGGGATACCGATCGGAACCGTGATGTCGCGCAGAAGTCGGGCAGTGGCAAAGGTCAGAAAGTCATTACAGAAATGGAAAGAAGAGGCGGTCACAGCATGAAGATTTCGGAAGTAATGTCGATGCCAGAGTGCCGTTGGGTGAGGGCTCATCTGACCCAGTACCTCGATCGTGATCCGTCTGCTCCCTTGAGCAACGAAGAACTTACCCGCCTTGAAACCCATATCGCCATCTGTGAAAAATGTGCTTCCATCTCAGAGGACTACAAAGAGATGTCCAAAGCGCTTAGCCAGTATCGCAAAAACGTTGATCAGGAGAGCATCGAGCGGTTGAGCAATTCGTTAAAGAAACTTACTTCGGAGGAGTAGGGGAATGGGGACTCTTCCTACTTCGTCGGGAGCTTCTTTGCATGAGGCGTTCTTCCGTGGAGCGGGCGGGTGATGTCGAGCGTTTTTGGAACAAACCCTGGAAACACTGCGGAAATTGCATTACTTGATAGTCCCCCGCGAACCTTCAACACTTCGGCGAGAACATGGCGGTAGTCGGTTGTCACCGCCAGATCTCCGTTGTCGAGTTGCCTCTCGCCGAGGCCTGGCCACTTCGTGACTACTTGGCCGCCCTTGACCCCGCCACCCATGACAAACATCACCGAAGCCCATCCGTGATCGACACCCGCCGATGCGTTTTCTTCTAGCCGGCGGCCAAATTCAGTCAGCGTCACAATCGTGACCCTCTTCCAGAGCGGACCTAAATCAGTTTTGAAGGCTGCGATTGTCGCCGACATGTCAGCAAAATTATTCGCCATGCTGCCAGTGCGCACCCCTGCGTTGCTATGGACATCAAATTCGCCATCAAAGTCAATCGCCGCGGTTTTAATGGGTATCCCTGCTTTGAGCAAAGACGCCAGTACCTTGAATCGATTCGCCGACGAGGAATCCGGATAGGTCACGCTCGGATTGCTTTTCACTTGCTTCAACGCTTCCGACGCGATGAGGCTATCAATCGCAGTCCGACTCCAATGATGTTCAGAACGCTTATGGATTCGCTTGAGAGTGTCGACATAAGTTTTGTGATCTGTCTCAATGTCTCCTAGTGCGATGTCATCGAGACTCTCAAAAGCCATGGTGCTTGCTTCTCCATACAGAGCAACGGGTGTCTCGCTAGAGACGGCAATGCCAGAAAGAACGCTCGTGGTTCCCGTTGCCTCAAGATAGCGGTTCTGCCATCCAGAAGAGGTGCCGGGTTTTGCATATGCTGCTAGCTCCAAAGAGTTCTGATCGTCGAAATGACTGCGCGTGCCAAAGGGCGTTCCCGCCGCATGTATGATCGCTAGCTCACGCGCATCGAAAAGCGACTTGAATATTGTCAAATTGGGATGTAAACCAAAGGTTCTATCTAGCATGAGTGCTTGAGAATCCGAAACTGAGACAGTCGGACGCAGTCGAGCTAAGTTTTTATCACCCAAAATTGGAACCGCCATTAACCCGTCCATGCCTCCGCGCATCGATAAGGTGATGATCACATCCGAACCCGTATCTCCTGTCGCTGCAATCGCATAGCGCAATCCAGTCGAACTCGTGATGACCAGACCGCCGCCCAACGCCAACATTCCGGTGAGGAATGTCCGTCGATTCATGCCCGCTTGAGTTTTCTCGAAATCCGGGCAGCCGCAGAGTTTCTCGTTCATCGAAAGTTCCACGTCGGCATAGAGAGAATCAACGATGTTGCCGTCTGCGCCAACTGTCCCAATTTGGATTGCGACAAGGATCCGTCGTACACGGTGCTGACGACGGCGAGAATGTCGTTGCGGTCATCTGCCGACAGAGCTGTTCCAAGTAGAAGTTGGCCAAGTGCATCAACAACGGCAGCAGGTTCAGCCGCTACCCCACTCAGCAACTGGTCATAGGGCGGAATATGAAAGTCTTGCTCGTTCCATCCGTGCGCAAGTGCGGCACCCAAATTCCAGCGCCGTACTTGGCCATTGAGCGTCGTCCAGGGATTGGCCGTGTCCGGGAAGCCATTCGGAAAGGGCCATGTCATCGGCTCCTGGCCTTGTGCGGAGAGATACCAGACCACGCTCGAGATTACGGAGCCATGGAAGTAGTCATCAGGTCGCTTTGCATCACCCGGCTGTATCGGTGTAGCGAATCCCAACTTCAAAGAACGAATTACCGAGCCCACATACTCCATTGGACGTTTAGTCTTTTGTCCAGCGCTTGCAAGAAACTCTGGAGACGAAACCATCGCCTTCACCACGCTGGGAATATCCCCACCAGTTTGAAGATACTTCGCAGACATCACATTAAGTACAGAATTCGGCGGGTCATCGGATAAAAATCTGCGAGCTAATCGGGTACTGAATGCTCTCGCTGTCTCCGGTCGAAGGGCTAAATATCGAATAAGGGATTCCGACACTGCCCGTATCGCCTCGGATGTGGTGCCGTCGTTAGCGTTCTTCCATCCGAAAACTGAGACCGCACCCGTCCAATGAGAGTCGCTGTCGATAATCAGTTGACTTACATCGTAATCCCACGAGATCCCCGAAAATACTCTTGCCGCATTTACGACGTCGGACTCCAGATAGCCTGCGTTGGAAGTTATGGTGTGCAGCTCCTGCAACTCTCGCCCGTAATTCTCATTGGGCGCGTCCTTCGTATTGTCATTTCCGTTGAGGTACTCGAGCATTGCCGGATGAAGTGACGAAGCAACCAACATGTCCGGATATTTACCTAAAACATTCGCGCGAATTACATCTCGATCGTACGGAAGTCGAGATTGCCATGCAGTGTAGGTTGGAACGTGAAGGTAGTCGTTGAAATGTTCTACAAGCATTTCGTAGAGTTGCCTCTGAGAAAAGAGTCTGTAGATCAGAGTTGTCATGGAGAGTTCTTGACCTGCCGAGTAACTGTTCTTAACAAAGGGGTCGTACTTGGAAAGTTGACTGATCGTCATACTCAAGGACTCAAACCCGTCAAGTTTCTTCACGCACGAGTCCCCACCAGGTAAATTGGGATCAAGTTGTGAATCAACCCAAGAAGATATTCCGCTCGACTTTATCGATGAAAGATCCGATGCCGCATACCCGTAGGTCAGTTTGGCGAGCGTCACTCGCTCAGGGATCGCCGTGTATTGGGTCGTTGCCATGACACCCTCCGTAAGGCGCCACTCTAAGCCAAAGAACTGTCGATCCGAAGAGTCACAACATCAATAGTTCTGGGGACAAATGCTCTATTGGAGAAAATGAGCAAGGCCTACGCGTTGAAGTTCTGCTGAGTAGTTTCCAACCCTCTAGAAATAAGTGATTCCACAGCTTCGGTTCCACGGATGAGGAAATCTTGCAGTGCTTTCTTCTCTGCAACGGCAAACTGCTTGAGAACGAAGTCGGCTGGATCCTGGCGACCAATTGGCCGACCAATACCCATGCGGATTCGGTAGTAATCGGCGGTGCCAATGGATGAGGTCAAACTCTTGAGCCCGTTGTGCCCGTTGTCTCCACCTGCAAGTTTCACGCGGATGGCATCAAACGGGATATCGAGTTCATCGTGAATGACGATAATCTGTGATGGTTCAACTTTATAAAAGGCGGCAAGAGCCTTTATGGGGCCACCGGATTCATTCATATAACTCTTGGATTGGGCCAGGATTACCGAGGCTGCACCCGCGCCGACACCTATCTTGAAGGCGGCAACATCGGTGCGCGACTTGTGTGTGGTCCAGCGGGCCTTGTTCTGGTCGGCCAGCATTTGAACGGCCATTTGGCCGATGTTGTGCCGCGTTGCTGCGTATTCGGGACCTGGATTACCCAGTCCTACAACTAGCCAGACCATGAGGTAAGACTATTCGAGAAAGACCGGATTATTCCTTATTCTCGTCAGCGGCTTCAGTAACTGCAGTGCTTGCAGCTGATGCTGCGGCAGCGGCTGCGGTATCAGCGGCTTCGATGTCGTCATGGCTAGAACGAATGGAAAGATGAACGACGGGCATGTGCTCGTCAGAGACCAAAGTGACACCTGCCGGAAGCTTGACGTCTGATGCGTAGAGAGAAAGGCCTGCAACAAGTCCGGTGAGATCCAATTCAAAGAAATTGGGAATCGATGTGGCTTCGGTTTCAACTTCAATGGACGTGTTCATGTGCTCGAGAATTCCGTCGCGGTCGAATTCACCTGATGTGTGAATGGGGACGGAGACGACGACGCGCTCTCCGCGGCGAACAATGATGAGGTCTAGGTGCTCGAGTGTGCCCTTGATGGCATCGCGAACGATTGACTTGGGAAGGGTGAGTTCGTTCTTTCCATCAACAACGATGTCGAGAAGAACGTTGCTGGTCTTGAGCGCCTTGCCAAGTTCAATGGCAGGAAGGGAGATATGGGCTGGCTTTGCGCCGTGACCGTAGATGACCGCAGGAACCATTCCGTCGCGACGTGCACGACGTGCTGCGCCTTTACCGAATTCGGTACGGCTCACGCCATTAATGATGATCTCGGCCATTTTAAATCTCCCTAGTGATGCTTGGAACCTTCGGATAAATCACGTTGGTTTCGACCAGGAGCGCACGTTTAAATCGTCGACTTGCTTAAACCGTCGATTACGGTGTGCGTACCCTCGCCGGAACTTGCGAAAGATTAGCGAATAAAGCCTGTTGACAGCAAATCCGCCTCCCTTTTCCGTCTGTTTTTGGACTAACTCAGACCGTCAAAAAGGCTTGTGACGGAACCGTCTTCAAAGACCTCTCTGATCGCCCTTGCCAAGAGAGGAGCGATGGGCAAGACGGTGAGTCGATCGAAATAACTCTCTTCAGATATAGGCAATGTGTCGGTGACCACAACTTCACTCACTTGCGAACCCTTCAAGCGCTCGATTGCAGGTCCCGAGAGAACGGCATGCGTTGCGGCAACAATGACTTCCTTCGCTCCTTCGTCGAAGAGCGCGTCGACTGCCTTGATGATCGTGCCGGCAGTGTCGATCATGTCATCGATAACGACGCAAGTCTGTCCCTGCACATCTCCGACGACGCGGCCGGTCTTTGATTCGTTGGGAATACGCGGGTCGCGAGTTTTGTGAATGAATGCAATGGGGCAACCGCCGAGAAGGTCTGACCAACGCTCTGCAACGCGGACGCGTCCAGAATCTGGAGAGACAATGGTCAATCGCGAGCGATCCACTTTGCTTCCAACGTAATTGGCAAGAAGTGGCAACGCGAAGAGGTGATCAACGGGGCCGTCGAAGAATCCTTGAATTTGCGATGTATGAAGATCCACGACCATCAATCGGTCTGCGCCTGCAGTCTTGAAAAGGTCAGCCATCAATCGAGCAGTGATCGGTTCGCGGCCCCGGTGCTTCTTGTCCTGACGGGCGTATCCGTAGAAAGGTGCGACAACAGTGATGCGCTTGGCAGAGGCGCGCTTGAGAGCATCGACCATGATGAGTTGTTCCATGATCTGCTTATTTATAGGGGCCGCATGGCTCTGGATGACGAAGGCATCGCTGCCGCGGACGCTCTCTTCAAATCGCACGAATATCTCGCCGTTGGCGAAGTCATAGGCCGATGTCGGAGTAAGCGGGATGCCAAGTTCTGATGCGACCTGCTCTGCTAGCTCTGGGAAAGCGCGTCCAGTAAATAACCGCAGTCGCTTCTCGGAGGCGAGTCGTAGTTCGCTCATGGGTGTCATATCCCTTTCTCGGAACTGGCATCTGCTGCCTGGGTTGCTTCGGCGGCCTCTGCAGATAAAGCAGATGGCGTTCCTTTACGTTTTCGTAGAACCCAGCCTAAGACATTTCTCTGCCGTGCTCTGCCGACTCCAATCGCCCCGGCTGGGACGTTCTCGGTAATGACAGAACCTGCGGCAGTGTAAGCGCCATCGCCGATGGAAATCGGGGCGATCAACATCGTGTCGCTGCCGATACGCACATGGTTGCCAATTTCGGTGTGATGCTTATCAACGCCATCGTAATTAACGAAAACCGTGGCCGCACCGATATTGGTGCCGACTCCAATAGTGGCGTCGCCAACGTAGGACAGATGTGGGACTTTGGAACCTTCACCAAGTGTCGCATTCTTCATCTCGACGAACGCGCCAGCGCGGCTCTTTTCCCCGAGAACTGCGCCGGGGCGCAAATAAGTGAAGGGCCCAACGCTCGCCCCTTCACCGATTGTGGCACCGATGCAATATGACTCAAGGACTGTTGCATTTGCTCGAACTTCGCAATCAATAAGCGTTGTCCTCGGCCCGACAATGGCGGATTCAGAAATTGTGGTCGCGCCAAAAAGGGCGGTACCTGGGTAAATAGTCACGTCGGCCGCGATTTTCACCGTGGTGTCGATCCAGGTAGTGGTCGGATCAATCATGGTGACACCGGCGCGCATAAAGGAATCGTTGATCTGATCGCGCATAATCGCGGCGCATTCTGCAAGTTGCACTCGGTCGTTCACACCGAGAATCTCAACAGCATCGGGGGTGAGGATCGGAACGACCCGATCACCCTCTGCCTGCATGATCTCGATGACTTGCGTTAAATAGAGCTCGCCTTGGGCATTGTCGTCGGTGAGTTGGTTGATAACCCGGTGCAATGTGGAAAGGTCAAATACATAGACACCCGAATTGATCTCATCAATGGCGCGTTCGAATTCATCGGCATCGCGCTCTTCGACAATCTTCAAGAGGTCACCGCTGTCGGTGCGAATGATGCGGCCGTATCCTGTGGGATCTGGGACTTCTGCAGTCAGGACAGTGGCTGAGAAACCGCCTTCATTGTGAGCGGTGATCAACTGGCTAAGGGTCGCACACGACAACAGCGGGGTGTCCCCGGCGACGATAAGAACAGTGCCTTTAACTTCTGTACCCGCCAGGGCCAACTGCACTGCGTGTCCTGTGCCGCCGCGATGTTCTTGAAGAACGGAAATGGCAGTAGGTAAAATTTCTGCAAGGTGCTCGGTGACTATAGAACGGCCTGACCCGACGACAACGCGAACTTCCGCGGGAGCCAGCCCTTCAACAGCAGTGAGCACATGACCTAAAAGTGATTGACCTGCAATTGCTTGGAGGACCTTGGGCGTTGTTGATTTCATCCGCGTGCCTTCACCGGCCGCTAAGACGATCACATAATCAAGTCGGCTCAAGCATCACTCCCACCGCTAGGTTCAATGGCCAATGGATCCGTACCTTAGGCGCCAGCCTAATTGCTCCGCCACCCCTGTTTGGCTATGCAAACAAGTTGCTCCGCCACCAGGTATCGATCCTGGACCCTGGGCTTCAAAGGCCCATGTGCTAGCCACTACACAATGGCGGAACCCGTATTCTCCCGTATCGCGGGCAGTACTTTCGACCACTTGCCGCACGAGTCCGACCCTTGCATGAAACATGCATGGGGTAATCTGCTTACCGTCGATGAGAATTTGGGGGTCAGCGGTCATATGCCCGATGAAGTAGCTCGCCTGGTCGCCGACTGGAAGCGCGAGCGCCCCGATCTCAACGTCTCTCCTTTAGAGATCCTAAGTCGAATCACCAGGATTGCCCGCCACCTCGACATCGCCAGACGAGGTGCCTTCGCCGACTTGGACACCTGGGGCTTTGACGTCCTAGCCGCCCTGCGCCGATCCGGGGAGCCCTATCAACTCTCCCCTGGCCAGCTCCTGCAGGAGACGATGGTGACCAGCGGGACCATGACCAATCGCCTAGACCGCTTGGAAGAACTCAACCTCATCACTCGAAAGCCCGACCCAAGAGATGGACGGGGATCTTTAGTGACGTTAACCAAAAGTGGAATGCGAGCTGTCGATGCGGCCATGGAGGATTTGCTTGATCGCGAAAGAATTTTCCTCAAATCTCTCACAGAGGCCGATCAAGCCAAGCTTGCCTCACTGCTAGCAATTATTGCCGCGCCATTTGACCAAATACACGAAGAGAACTGAGCTTAATGAACTTCGGTTACTCGGGCACCCGGCACCGGTCCGCTTACGCGAGTAACACTTCCGACAACACCGCTTGATGTAAGGGCAACAGCGAG
>JANMBV010000103.1:0-3880 GCA_031360585.1 Actinomycetes bacterium
TGGCGCGCAGCGGGTCAACGCGTGCGGCCATGGGTTCTACGCTTTTGCGTGACAAGGGCAGCATCAGGCCGGTGCAATACCCGCTCAATCCCGCGTGTCGGTCAGCATGTCCGAGTCCTTCAGACAAATGAGCCATGTACCGATTGAATTCCTTGGTTATGTCCATCATGTCTCCTGTCGGGGTTTATGATGTCGCCATTATACCTTATTTTATGACACAGTAAGACTATCCACCTTGCCAACTTGTGTTGACCGATGTAGGCCAACATAAAAATACTTCAACTTTCCCTCAGGCGTTGTGTCCTCGGAAGGAAACTTTGTTTCGTCGAAAGCGCTATATGAGACGACCACCAAATTAGCAAAGTTGCTTTCTCCGTTAGAGGATTTACTGGAATTAAAGAAGTGATTTGCCAGTCCATCAGGATCATTCCAACTAAAACTACCGGACTGGCGAGCAGCCGCAGATGGAGCAATCAATGCCTTTGTCATCAAAGATAATAGGTGAGTTTTGCCCACCCCGTTGCGACCTATCAAGACATGCACGTTCGTAGGGGGCATCGATTCATGTTTCACATTAAAGTCCAATGTGTACGGTGATTTCCCATCACCCATCCTCTTGGGTGGATTATACGAAAAACTGTAGTCCGTTAGCCGCGCACCACCATGGGCTATACGATGATACTGCCCCTCAACAGTTGTGCTCGTGATATATCGAAGTAGAGACTCGTGCATCACATATTCGTCTTTTACGTTCGACCACAGCACAGCGTCGTAGGCTACATCACGAAGATTGGAGAGAACTTGTTCACGAATTGAATCCCCTAACTCCACGAGTTTCTCGTAATACTCTTCAGATTGACCAACCGTAAAAGAAGACTCATCTAAACTTTCAAACTCTGCAGGCAAAGTTGGGGAACGATAGCCTGCTTGACGTTCTGTTCCTGCCGATCGCGGTTTTAGACCGACCTGTCCAATTTTGACGTTGCCAATTTCATGAGAAATTCCATCAGCATCTACAATCGTTAGGTAGAACTGAGTGCAATACTTACCCCAGTCATCCCACGCATCGCGATTGAGGAATGCCTGAAAGCGCACATTTTTCGGTAACGCTGCTCCGTTAGGGATGACATGAAATATTAGTGGCGGCCTGGGCGGAATTTGAGTCGGAATCATTTCACGCTACCTGAAATTGTTCCTCCGCCATGCCTGGCGGGAATTGGATGTCGAGATTTTCTACGGAGAGTTTGCCGGAGATGAGGCGCGGGAGAAGCGCATCACGGCTCGACTTCAAGCATTCGGTCGCATGTATGAACGCAGTGATTTGCTCATCTATTTTGGAAGCTATCGCGTCGAATCTTTCAACAAGACTTGCTTCTGGTTCAAAAATGGGAAACTTCGCCAACTCATCTTTGCCAACCGAATTGAAGATTGAACCGTTACCGATAATGTCTTCATTCACGAAAGCCGTTTTGAGCATGTAATACAAGTAGTGGTTATGCTCTTTCTTGTGTCGGATAGCTGAGAGGCCACGTCCAATAATCATTTCCCGATCCGCTATGTTCAGACGCCCTACCGGGGCGCGCACACTGAAGAGAATGTCGCCCTTTTGGGCTCGCCGCCCATCTTCGCTGCAATAGGTTATTGTTTGAGGGAATCGCTCGCCATAGGTACCTACACCTTGATGGAAAGGTAAGCCGGTGCCAACATTGTTGTAGAACTCTGAGCTTGGACTCTGACCCATCGTAAATTTTGCAACATTCCCCAAACAAGAAGTTCGCCATCCTTCAGGTATACCCTTCATGAGCTTCACCTTTGCATAGTTAGGGAAACGCAGGCGGACGAACCATTCGCGATAGATTTCCTCGGCCATCTTTTCCAGCAGCGCGATGCGCCGCTGGTTTTTTTCAATCAGTTCGTCATACGCCGAGAGAATCGCCGCGATTTTGCGTTGGCTTTCTAATGGGGCGATGGGAATATGCAGTGTTTCCGCATCTGGTACTCGTAGATGCGCCACCGTAGAACCTGATCCTTGACCGTGAATCTGAGCCTGAACGTATGGCCCAATCATTTGATAATACAGAAACTGCTGATCGAGTTTCACGGGGTCAGCACGGTAAAGCATTGTCCTCTGGCCGAGGAATACTTTGGCGTCCGACCTTAGCATCCCTACCTCACCGAGGGGCGCTTCTCGCGACAAGATGATGTCTCCACGTTTCGGCCTTGCGCGTCGGGTCCACTTGTTAAAAACCGCCTCCTCCACAAAACGGTTTGCCTCAACATCAACCTGACCATGTCGAACATTAGTGGTTCGTATCATGCGGTAACCAGTGTCGTGTTCTACGACAGGTGCAGTTTTATTCAAACAATCTACGATTTCGGCGCAAACTGTATTGGCTGGGCACACTTGCCAAAGGGTTGGAAACAACTTCATTCTTCGCCTACCAGGCTGGATACGTTGCGGGCGATTACAACCTCAAGCTCGTGGCTCGTCGAATTAAGCTCCGACAGTTCTTCGTTCATCGCCAGCAGCTCATCAATGAACTCTTCTTCGGATTTTCCATCCTCTTCGATCACTACACCAACGTAGCGACCGGCATTCAGGGAATAGTCCTGCTCCTGAATGTCTGCTGGGCTGGCGAGTTTGCACAGGCCGGTGACATCTTCGTATTCCGCCTTGGGGAAACGCTCCTGCAGCCAGTGGATGTGTTGGTAGTAACTTTCTGCGCTCTTAACTTCCTTGTGTAATTCTTCCAGCGCGGCCTTGAGTAAATTGGTCTTGCGGTCAGTGGTACCGCGCTTGCCTTCGGCCTGCGCCTGCTCTCCCTGCTGTTTTTCGTGCTGGCGCACAGTCTTGTCCAGTCGCTTCAAACCTTCGTGCAGCGCGACGAAGAAGGGATCGAACGCTTCGCGCAATTGCTGCTGCGCCTTGTTCTTCTTGTCCGCCGCCGTTTCATCCGCGTGCTTTTCCTGATATTGCGCGTAACGGGTTTTGAGTTTGGTCAACCCCGCCCATTGCTGCACCAGTTCGCCCACTGCCTGTTTGCCGCCTGCGTCATCCAGCACTGCCAGCAGTTGCGCGGAGACGGGTTCGACGTTGGTTTTGTTCTCGACCAGGCGCTCCATGCCTGCCTCGAAATAGCGGTCTATGAGCTGGACGAATTTCTCGCGCCGCCCCTTGTGCAACTGGCTGATGATAGCGATGTTCTGGATGTGTTCTTCGCTGAATTCACGGTGGGCGCGGTCTATCTGGGTAAAAATATTTCGCGCGTCGATGAACAGAATTTTGTCGTCGGACTTCGCTTTGTCGAAGAACCACAGCGTGGCCGGCAGCGTGACGGTGTAGAACATGTTCGAGGGCAGCGTCAGCATGGCGTAGATGAGGTTTTGCTCGATCAGCGTCTTGCGGATGTCGGCTTCGGAATGGCGCGCATCGGAGGCGGAATTGGCCATGACCAGTGCTGCGCGGCCCTTTTCTTTCAATGAGGAGGCGAACAGGCTGATCCACAGGTAGTTGCCGTTGGGCACGGTTTCCTTGCCCTCGTCGGCTTTCTTTACTTTCGATTTGTTGCGCGGGATGCCGTAGGTGTTGAAGCGCTTGTCCTTCTCCACGCTGGAGAGGCTTACATCGTCCACGTTGAACGGGGGATTGGCGAGGACGTAATCGAAAGCGCCAAAGCTCTGATAGGGGTCTTCGTAGTAGGTGTTGGCCTGCTTGATTTCGCCGCGCAAGCCGTTGACCGCTAGTATAGCAACACATAAATAACAAAACATGTATCATGCTGTCGCATACCCACCCCATGACGAGGAGCCAGCCATGCGACAGACCGAACTGCATCTTACCGACGAGGATCGAGAGTTGATCGAGTCATACCGTACAAAG
>JANMBV010000012.1:0-9388 GCA_031360585.1 Actinomycetes bacterium
GCGGTGTCAAAGACAACTCCCTTGACAGGAAGCACACGCTCAAGACTTTTGGCATCGTGTAATACTTTGCCAATTCGGGGGTTTGAAATCCAGTCGCCTATTTGCGAGGAGTTCACAAGAAAGGACTCGGAAGACGAGAGGGCAACTGCGTAGCTATGAAGTTTCTCATCTGCCACCTCAAAGGTGATCGCCAGATCCCCGTTGTGTGAGGCGATTCTTTTATCCAATTCTTGAGGTGTCAACAGTTCCAGGTCGGGATCGAACTCAATCATCATTAGTGGCTCTACGGTCTCAATCTTGGGGGTAGTTCCCTTTGCCGTAAACGGTTTGATCCGATCCTTCAGGGTACGAAATTCCAGAAAATCAAAAAGAGGCGCAATTTTACTTTCATCGACCCCGGCCCAAACAAGTTCCTCAATCTGAATTTCAAGAGGAACATCGTGGAGAAGTTGGGTGAGCTCTCTATTGCGAAGAACGATATCAATATTGCTACGAAGCGATTCGCCGACCTTGCCAGAAATTTTATCGATGTTGGCGATGAGGTTGGAAACGTTGCCATACTCGACAATCCATTTTGCAGCAGTCTTCTCTCCCACCCCAGGCACCGATGGAAGATTGTCGCTGGGATCCCCCCGCAGTGCGGCAAACTCCGGATAACTTGTCGGCGACATTCCATATTTTTCAAAGACTGCATCCGGAGTCATGCGCGCCAGGTCACTCACGCCTTTCTTTGGGTAGAGAACCGTGATTTTTTCTGTCACCAGTTGGAAACAGTCTCGGTCGCCCGAGCAGAGCACCACGTCCATACCTTCCCTTTCGGCGTGGCTAGCCAAAGTCGCCAGTATGTCGTCGGCTTCAAAGCCTTCTCGTTCAAATTGGGAGATTCCAAAAGCGCTGACAAGTTCATGGAGATAGGACATTTGAGAGCGAAACTCGTCGGGGGTGGCAGCTCGATTCGCCTTGTACTCGGGATATTTTTCCGTTCGGAAGGTCTTTCTAGAGACATCGAAAGCTACCGCGATGTGTGTGGGTTTCTCTTCCCTCAAAAGAGAGATGAGCATGGTGGCGAAGCCATAAATCGCATTTGTATGCTGACCCGTGGCCGTTGTGAAATTTTCTGCTGGAAGTGCGAAAAATGCCCTGTAGGCCATCGAATGCCCGTCAATCAATAGCAGACGTTGGCTCATGTCCCGAAGTCTATTCCAGATACACTTTCTGCTTATGAACGACCAAAAGGATTTCGATTACATGGAGTTACTGGGCGTACGGGGCGCCGGCGCCTTGGACACGAAGATGGGGATTCAGATTCTCGAGGCTTCGCCCGCCCGCCTAGTGGCAACCATGCCGGTTGAAGGAAACACGCAGGCAGTGGGACTTCTCCACGGAGGGGCAAACGTCGTCCTCGCCGAGAGTCTTGGCTCCATTGGCACCGCCCTGCACGCAGGTTTGGATCGACGTATCGTTGGTGTCGACATAAACGCCACACACCATCGATCCGTCACCAAAGGAACAGTGACCGCGGTGGCAACTCCGGTCACATTAGGCAAGACCCTGTGTTGCTACGAAGTGGTTATTACAGATGAAGACGGCAACCGTACCTGCACGGCCAGAATTACTTGCTTGATTCTCGAAAAACGTTAAGAACTAACCGCCTAAATAAGCCTTGGTGACTGCTTCATCTTTTGCTAGATCTGAGGCATTTCCACTCATCTTGATGGTGCCTGATTCAAGCACGTAGGCACGATCGGCAACATCGAGTGCCGCGGCGGCATTCTGCTCAATGAGCAAAATAGTGATGCCTTGTTCGCGAATCTTCACGATTGTTTCAAAGATCATATCCACAAGCACTGGCGCAAGACCCATCGAAGGCTCATCTAGCAGAAGCAACTTTGGAGCGCCCATCATTGCTCGAGCCACTGCGAGCATCTGCTGCTCGCCGCCTGACATAGTGCCGCCCTTCTGTTCGTAACGTTCACGAAGACGAGGAAAGAGCTCGAGCACCCGCTCGCGATCAACTTCGATGGCGGCTTTATCCGTTCGCAAAAAAGCGCCAAGATCAAGATTTTCGCGCACCGACATGCGTGGAAAGATCCTCCGGCCTTCTGGTGATTGGCACAATCCCTTGGCCACAATTTCGTGACCCTCTTTGCCATCGATGCGTTCGCCTGCGAAGGTGATTGTTCCGGCTTTCGGCTTGAGCAATCCAGAGATCGTCCGAAGTGTCGTCGACTTCCCCGCTCCGTTCGATCCAATCAGAGTAACGATTTCGCCCTCTTCAACAGTTAGGGATACTCCCTTGACCGCAAGAATTGATCCATACGCCACCTGCAGGTCCTTAACCTCAAGAAGAGTACTCATGCCTTCTCTCCTTTAGCTTTTCCAAGGTAGGCCTCGATTACACGTTGGTTGGACTTGATATCTGCGGGCGTGCCTTCGGCGATCTTTTCGCCTTGATCCAGCACCGTGATTCTCTCAGACACTGACATCACGACGCTCATATCGTGTTCAATGAGGAGAATCGAAACCTTCTGCTCATCGCGAACCTTGTAGACAAAGTCAATAAAAGTGAGGGACTCTTGCGGATTCATCCCTGCAGTTGGTTCATCAAGAAGAAGAACCTTGGGTTTGAGTGCAAGCGCACGTGCAACTTCCAATCTGCGCTGATCACCATAGGAGAGGTTTCGAGCGTACTCCCCTGCCCACTTTCCAATACCGACAAAATTGAGGAGTTCACGCGCAGTCTCACGACTTTCACGCTCTTCACGTCGCTGACCCGGAGTCCGAAATATGGTTGCAAGGATTCCAGCCTTCAAATGGGAATGCATCGCCACCATGACATTTTCTTCGGCCGTCATAAGTCCAAAAAGGCGAATGTTTTGGAAAGTTCGAGCCAAACCACTTGCGGCAATTTTGTGAGGTGGCCGAGCGGTGATGTCTTCCTCACCGAAGAGGACATTCCCGCTGGTCGGTTTATATAGCCCAGTGAGCACATTGAAGAATGTTGTCTTTCCTGCACCGTTGGGTCCAATGAGACTCACGATCTTCCCAGTTGGGATGTCAAAAGAAACTGAGTTTACGGCGACGAGACCGCCAAATCTGACAGTAATGTTCTCCGCCCGCAAGGCTACTGACATTATTCGCCACCGCCGACATTGATGGAAGGGTCGTCATTTTCGTGCAAGATGGCCTTCAATCGAGATTCTGGGATTAAACCCTCGCGCCTGAAAAGCATCATCAAGACCAACGAACCACCAAACAGCAGGAAGTTATAGGAAGGAAAATTTATCTGAGTGTGGAATGTATTATTCACCAAATCCCCGAAAGCTGGCAATCCCGTGGAGTTGATCCATGCAAGTAAGAGCGCCCCAACCATGACACCCCACACGTTACCCATTCCTCCCAGAACAACCATCGCCAGCAAGATAATTGAAATGGAAAAGTTAAA
Organism: Actinomycetes bacterium; assembly: GCA_031360585.1. Classification (GTDB taxonomy): domain Bacteria; phylum Actinomycetota; class Actinomycetes; order Nanopelagicales; family Nanopelagicaceae; genus QYPT01. The sequence continues at coordinate 3,446 of JANMBV010000012.1, forward strand.
TCGATCGGCAAATACTCCGCCCACGTGAGTTGCGTAGGCAACTCCTCCCACGCCGCCGGAGAAGGCACCGACTGCATAAGCGGACAACTTCGTCCGCATGAGCGGTACACCCATCATGCTGGCGGCTAGTTCATCTTCGCGAATTGCCAACCACGCCCGCCCCAGACGTCCCGTGCGAAGGCGAAGGGACATAAAGACCATAAAGGCTGTTAGAAGAACAAAAATAAAAAACTTCCAACTAAAATCAAATGGACTCAAGGATCGACCAGGCACTCCAATGTTGTCCACCGGAGAAATTCCTTGAGTTCCATTTGTTAGATTGAGTCCGCCGATATTGGATCCGTTAACAAAGAACTGCGGAATAATTTCGCCGAAACCCAATGTGACTAAAGCCAGGTAATCACTCTTCAGTCGCAAAGTTGGTGCACCAATTATCAAGCCAAAGAAAGCGCAGATTAGTCCGCCGATAAATATCACACCCCAGAAGCTGATATGGATTCCTGAAACCGCTTTCGGTGAGGTGCTCAATAAATGAAAATTAACTTGCCGGAAGAATGAGGACATGAACCAACCGGCGGCGTAACCACCAATGGCCCAGAAAGCAACAAATCCAAGATCGAGTAACCCCGCATATCCGACAACGATATTGAGGCCGAGTGCGGCGATTACCCAGACCATCGCTTCGTTGAGTGCTGTCGGGGGAAACCAGTTCTGAACGATCGTCTGCATGCCATCTGGCAAATGAGTCATGATGTAGGTGTAAAAAATCCAAATACCCACTGCGGCAACTATGAACCCCACTGCCCATTTGCGCTGACTGGCGCTCTGCCTTGCGGGTTTGGATTTTCCAGATGTGGATGCAACCTTCTTCGTCATACTCATAATTAGACCTTCTCCGTAACGGTCTTACCCAGAAGCCCCGTTGGTTTGAAGGCCATGAGAAGAATCAGGATTGAAAACACCACTGTCTGCGACCACTGTTGTCCAAGTCCAATAGGCAACCCGTCATTCAGCCCCTGGATTAAACCAATCAGCAGGGCGCCCAGTACGGCACCCTGCAGGTTGCCGATGCCACCCATCACAGCGGATGTGAACGCAATCAAGCCCAATTGATACCCCAGGTTATACGAGGTAAGCCCACGAGTCTGTTGAAAAATCAACCCGGCTGCGCCCGCCAGTGCTCCCCCAAGGGCAAAAGTAAAGGAAATAGTGCGGTTGACGTTTATGCCCATGAGCCTGGCCGCATCTTGATCCTGGGCGGTTGCCCTCATCGCCTTACCCTGCCGAGTGCGAGTAACAATCCAGGACATCAATACGAGCAACGGAACGGTGATGGCCACAGAAATCAGAGTGGTATAGGGAATCGTCACACCCGAGATACTTATCTGTCCGTGGGGCAAAATGCTATTCCAGGTCTTTTGCCCAGATCCATTCCAGTGAAGTCCCACAAATTGGAGTACGAATGACATGCCAACAGCCGTAATCAATGGGGCTAGTTTGGGAGCTCGACGCAAACGCCGATAGGCGAATCTCTCAATTCCTACATTTATCGTGGCGCCGAAAGTCATAACCGCCACCAGGCAGGCGGCAAAAATACCCAAAGCCGCAAGCCCCGAATGGCTCGTGCCAAACCACACAGAAATAAAATTTGCAGAGAATACAGTTCCCAGCATAAAGAGGTCCCCATGGGCGAAGTTGATGAGTTCGATGATTCCGTAGACCAATGTGTAGCCAAGGGCGATCAGCGCATAGAGCACCCCGTTGCTCAGACCGATAAGCGATGCTTGAAAGAATTGAGAAGGAGACTTTGCGAAATTTATGCCAAGCCAATAGAGGATGCCGAGAGCTGCCATCGTTCCCAGGGTTCTCTCCAGATAGCGACGGCGGTTTTGTCGTGCTTGATAACCACTTGCAAGAATTGACACTAAAACTCCTTCGCGCCGCGCGCAATATGGTGGTCATCGTAATACATGAAGAAATTCAAAGATACCTATCCAGCGTAGGGAATCCCTTAATTATTAAACTATCCCAAAACTATCGGGGTGAGCATTGCGCTTCACCCCGATAGTTTTTGAGACTGCTAGGACTTACTTGACGGCCTGTGCCTTCAAGGTTGTCTCGGCTCCACCCTTAACAACTTCAATGGTGACATCCTTGGCCAATGTATCGCCAGAAAGGGTGCTGATTCTCAGCGCCTTTCCGAGAACAGAGGTCTTGGCAGGAATTGTTATTCCCGAGCCAGAGAAGATTGCATTGGTTACACCCTTGCGAGTTCCATCAGACTTAGCGATGGCAGCCAAAATGACTTGAACTGCAGCAACGCCGTAAACAGGGTACGAACCGACCGGAGCCTTTCCGTATGCCTTCTTGTAAGCCTTTACGAAATTAGCACCAGCACCCTTTGGATCGATCTTCGCCAGCAAGTCACTGGAAAGACCTGCGAAGGATAGGTAGGCACCATCGGCTTCTGGCATGGAGTTAAATGCCGGATACCCGGTGAATCCGTCCGGCGCCATGAACTTGACCTTGGAGTTGTCGCCAAGAACGGCAAACTTGTCCTTCATCAACTGTCCACCGTTATTGTCAAAGATTCCGCCGACATAAATCATGTCTGGGTTAAGGGCCTTGATCTTGGTAAATAGCGCCGTGTAATCAGATTGCTTTGCATCCCAGCCTTCGCCGTAGGAGCCACTCGAAAGGACGGTAAGTTTTTGCTTCTTGGCTTCTGTTGTGAACGCTTGAGCAACGCCTTGGCCATAGGTTTGAGTGTCGTTTAGGACATAGACGCTCTTTACGCCAATTGACTTTGCGAACTGTGCTGCGGCTGAACCCTGAACATCATCAGTGGTGCAAACACGTGCATAGTTGCGAACGCCTGTTGGGTAGTAAACATCTGGCTCGCCTGGGTTCCATGCTTTAGTCAATCCAGGGTTGGTGTTCGCGTCAGAGACCATCGTCATTGCGCCACCAGGAGCTTGGTTAAGGATAGGAATTTCGATTTTTGCACAACCTGAGTTATAGGTTCCCATGATGGCAACTTCGCTCTTGTTTGCAACGTGTGCCAGAGCATTGGCAGTGCACTTTGCTGGATCCCATGAAGCAGCTGCAGCCGTGGCGTTATCATAGATCTTAAACTTGACCGTGTACTTGCCGGCCTTGTACTTGATCTGCTTAAGGTACAGGGCAATAGCCTTGTTGGTTGAATCGTTGGAGTCGAACGATGATCCCTGGAGAGGAAGATCGGACGAAATTGTAAGGACCTTGACCTTCGCTGCGGCATCTGCCGCGGAAGTTCCCGCTAAGAGTGCAGTAGCGACCATCGCAACAGATGCGACGATGCTGACAGCACGATAAGACTTCTTCATGTATTGCCTTCCTGTTACTTGTGTCCCGGGACAGGGAGGGCGTTAGGTTATCGGTGGTTGAGAAGGGTTGCAACCCTCTTTAAGCCAAAAGCACAGTTATAACGAAGTTGTAACGTATTGTTAACGCTCAGAACCGCTCCAGCGATATTTACTGGAGAAGTTCTGAGCGATCATCATAGGCGAGGATTATTTTAAAGCCCAGGCCGTGAGAGTAGTTTCCTGTCCGCCCTTAATGACTTCAATGGTGATGTCAATGGCATTGGTATCACCAGTCTTTGGATCTATGGTTAATGACTTACCCAACACAGACTCGTTGGCCGGAATCGTGATTCCAGATCCGGAGAAGATTGCCTCGGTAACGCCCTTGCGCGTTCCATCAGACTTGGCAATTGCGGCCAAAATAACTTGAACAGCAGCTACCCCATAAATTGGATAAGAACCTACAGGTGGCTTGCCGTACGCGGCCGAATATGCTTTGACAAATTGTGCACCGGTACCCGTTGGCGCAATCTTTGCCAACAAGTCACTGGATAATCCGGCAAATGAAAGATAAGCGCCAACTGCTTCCGGCATAGAGTTAAAAGCGGGGTACCCAGTGAATCCATCAGGGGCCATGAATTTCACAACAGTGTTGTTGCCTAGCACTGCGACCTTGTCCTTCATCAATTGCCCACCGTTATTATCAAAGATGCCTCCGACGTAAACCATGTCCGGCTTCAGCGCTTTGATCTTAATAAATAGTGCCGTGTAATCAGGTTGCTTCGCGTCCCAGCCTTCACCGTACGGACCACTTGATAAAACCTTAAGCCCTTGCTTCTTGGCTTCGGTAGTGAATGCTTGAGCAACACCTTGGCCATAGGTTTGGGTGTCGTTGAGGACGTAGACGCTCCTTACACCGATGGATTTCGCGAATTGCGCAGCGGCCGCACCTTGATTGTCATCTGTCGTGCAAACGCGCGCATAATTCCGTGCACCTGTCGGGTAGTACACGGCGGGCTCCCCTGGATTCCAGGGCTTTGTTAGTCCGGGGTTGGTGTTGGCGTTTGAGACCATCGTCATTGCTCCGCCCGGTGCCTGGTTGAGGATCGGGATTTCTATTTTTGCGCAACCGGAGTTGTAGGTTCCCATCACGGCGACTTCGTCTTTATTGGCCACATGAGCCTGCGCATTCGATATGCACTTGGCAGGGTCCCAGGAGCCGGCAGAGGCTGTCGCATCATCGTAAACCTTGAACTTGACCGTATATTTGCCAGCCTTGTAATGAACTTGCTTGAGATAAAGGGCAATGGCCTTATTTGTCGAATCATTTGAATCAAACGAGGATCCCTGGAGCGGAAGATCGGAGGAAATAACCAGAGTATTTGAAGAGGAACATGCTGCCAATGTCCCTGCTGCCAAACCCGCGATGGCTACCAAGCCAACAAATCGAGATCGATTTTTCATGGATTTTCTCCCTTGGTGTGCCCCCAACCAGCGGGGATTGAGCCAGTCTCTTCTCTCTCTGGGCTTAATACAAGGGATATCTGAGAACAGTTGCTACCGCTCGGGCACTGCAGACGGCGAAATGACTGCCAGCGCAACTTCCTTCATGCTCATCCGGCGGTCCATCGCGGCTCTTTGAATCCATGAGAAGGCTTGAGGCTCGGTGAGATTGAGGGCGGTCATGAGAATTCCCTTGGCACGGTCAATGAGTTTGCGGGTCTCGAGACGATCTTGAAGATTTGAAATTTCCCTCTCGAGAGAAGTCATCTGCCTATGCCGACTCATTGCAATTTCCATCGCGGGTACGAGATCGGTTATCGAGAAGGGCTTCACCACGTAGGCCATAACCCCGGCATCGCGCGCGCGCTCAATCAACTCCTTCTGACTAAAAGCCGTAAGCATCAGGACTGGTGCGAGATGAATGATCTCTTCGGCAGCTGAGATGCCGTCCAAGACCGGCATCTTCACGTCAAGAATGGCCAAATCTGGTTTGAGCTCCTGTACAAGGGCAATCGCCTCTTGTCCATTGCTTGCTTCTCCGACTACTTCGTAACCAGCCTCGGCGAGCATCTCCACCAGATCCATCCGGATGAGCGCTTCGTCTTCCGCGACGACGATACGAGGCGCTGTTGCACCAGTTTCAGCCAGGGTGAATTTTGAATTCATGTGCCCCGAGTCGGATTCGAACCGACACTATGCAGTGTTTGAGACTGCCCTCTCTACCGTTGGAGTACCGAGGCGCGCGACATAGTCTAGCGAAAACGCATCGTCTCACGAATTCCGATCGAAGATCTAACGATACGCAGGGGCGATGCCGCCTACAGCATCTCCAATTCGGTGAACTCGCATGGCGTTGGTTGATCCTGGAATTCCGGGAGGAGCTCCGGCGACGATCATGATCACTTCACCTATTTCGGCTCGTCTTGCCTCAATGAGAAGTGAGTCCACCTGCCGCACCATCTCATCTGTATGACTCACCACCGGCGCAAGCATGGATTCAACACCCCAAGTGAGTGCCATTCGATTATACGTTCCGACATCGGGAGTCAACGCCAGAATCGGGATATGCGATCGCAATCTGGCCATGCGGCGAGCA
>JANMBV010000020.1:0-1614 GCA_031360585.1 Actinomycetes bacterium
CCAAGATCCAGATTTATTTGCACATATCTTGCGAGATCAACTCTGTATTGACGAAGATCAATTCTGGAGGGCTGTCGATAAAGGTCTTAAACCCAGTCGCCCCTCGCCACTCCACATTGAACAAGTAGGTGCAATCGAGGCAAAACTTGCTCGAAATTTAATCAATAAAGTAGGCATGAGACCAGATGAACTCGTAGGAATCGACCAGCAGGGAGCCGTGGGGATCTGGCAAGAATGGTTAGCAAGTAACGTGCCCTCGGTGGGGGTCGAACCCACACTGGGAGGATTTTAAGTCCTCTGCCTCTGCCATTGGGCTACGAGGGCCTGCCTACCAACTAGATGAACTATTTAATAACGTGGGCAAATCTACCCGCTTTCTTGAGCACGGAATCCAACTGGGTTTTCGTCAGTTTCCCCGTAAAGGTGTTCTGCTGACTCGGGTGATAACTCGCGATAAGAAGGTACTCCGCGCCCGCATGGCGATATTTCACTTCTGCGCCATGTCCAAACTTCAATTTCGGAACCGGATGGCCCAACTCCAACAAGGCTTTTACTAACGCTGCCAGCCCAAATCCCCCGAGTGCGACAAATGCTCGGGCAGTTGGTAGAGATAGCTCAAGTTCGCGTCTCAACCAGGGCGCGCAGGTATCGCGCTCCTCCGTTGTGGGAGCATTTCCGGGAGGGGCGCAATGGACTGCCATGGTGATCCGCGTCTGCTTGAGTTCCTGGCCGTCATTCCTGGATGTACTAGTGGGAATCTTCGCAATCCCAATACGGTGCAGCGACCCATAGAGCCAATCACCTGAGGAATCGCCAGTGAAAATTCTCCCCGTCCGATTTGCGCCATGTGCTCCGGGAGCCAAGCCGACAATGATAAGGAGAGGCTTATCAGATCCAAAACCGGTGACGGGTTTCCCCCAATAATCCTCGGTGAGATATGCCTTCCGCTTTACCACGGCTACCTCTTCTCGCCATCGGACCAACCGTGGACAGGCATTACATCCGACAATATTTTCATTTAGTTTTCTCATTGAGTCCGAACTAGCGCTGACCTTTACCACATCAGTCGTTTTAACTCTTGGCAAGTGACCAGGCCATCCCGTCGAGAATATCGGCCTCGGATGCGACAAATTCCTGTGCACCGGTTGCGCGGAGAATCTTCGATAGAACCAGGGCACCCGCGGCGATAACATCTACTCGGCCTTCATGCATATAAGGCTGCGCGGCTCGTTCGACCTGTGCCATTGTCATAAAGATCTTCGAAATTTCATGCACTTTGAGAGCAGGAATTCTCGCAAGGTGAATCAAGCGGGGGTCGTACTCACTTAGCCCAAGTGCGGCGGCGGCAACAGTCGTAGCGGTCCCGGCTACCGCAATCAGCGTCTTCGCCTCTTTGATCGGGACTTGGCGCCCTGCCTCTGCAATGGCAGCGTCAATATCAAGGCTCGCTCGCGCAATCTCATCGGAGGTTGGCGGATCGGAGTGGAAGTGACGCTCGGAGATTCGCACGCAGCCAATATTGACACTCTTTGCTGCCTCAACTTCGGAATTGCCAAAGACGAATTCTGTTGACCCGCCACCGATATCCACGACTAGGAATGGGCCCTCGTTCGC
>JANMBV010000047.1:0-19160 GCA_031360585.1 Actinomycetes bacterium
TCAGGCCGGTTCTGGCACCATCACGGTCAATGGGTTGACTCAGTTGACGGCTTATACCTTTACCGTCACTGCCACCAACAGTGCAGGCACCTCGAGTGCCTCGGTTGCATCAAACTCGGTGACGACGCCTGCTACTACGGCACCTGGGCTACCAACTATCGGAACTGCAGCCTCCACTGGGCCGACCAGCGCTACGGTTTCTTTCACGGCTCCGGTTTCTAACGGTGGGGCAATGATCACTTCCTACACTGCAACTTCATCTCCTGGAAATATCACGGGAACGCTAGCTCAGGCCGGTTCTGGCACCATCACGGTCAATGGGTTGACTCCACTGGCGTCTTATACCTTTACCGTCACCGCCACCAACAGTGTCGGTACATCGAGTGCCTCGGCTGCTTCAAATTCAGTGACGACTTCTGCTGCTACGGCGCCCGCTGCGCCCACTGTCGGAACTGCAACCTCCACTGGGCAGACCAGCGCAACGGTTGCCTTTACTGCCCCTGGATCTAGCGGCGGATCTGTCATCACTTCCTACACCGCCACCTCATCTCCTGCAGGTGGCACGGGGACTCTGACTCAAGCGGGTAGCGGCACGATCACTGTCACTGGGTTGACGGGAAATACGGCGTACACCTTTACCATTTCTGCCACCAATATCGTCGGCACATCGAGTGCTTCGTCTGCCTCAAATTCGGTGACGACATCACCCGTGCTTCCTGGGATGCCAACGGTTGATACAGTTACGGCCACCAGTTCGACCAGCGCAACAATTTCGTTCACAGCTCCAAGGTCTAACGGTGGGGCCACGATTACTTCTTACACAGCAACATCTTCGCCGGATGGTCTGACCGGGACTCTCACTCAGCCCGGTTCGGGGACGATCACCGTCACCGGGCTGAGTGGAGGAACTGCCTACACCTTTACAGTGACGGCCACGAACAGTGTCGGTACATCAACGGCCTCATCTTCTTCCAATTCAGTTACCACTTCTGCTGCAACGGCGCCAAATCCGCCAACTATCGGAACTGCCACCCAGACGGGCCAAACAAGTGCCACGGTTTCCTTCACTGCTCCGGTCTCTAATGGTGGAGCAATTATCACGTCTTACACCTCCACATCATCTCCTGTCGGTGGCACAGGTACTCTGACGCAAGCCGGCTCTGGCACAATCACCATCACCGGATTGACCGCACATACTGCTTACACCTTTAGCGTCGCTGCCACCAATAGTGTCGGTACATCAACGGCCTCGTCTGCCTCCAATTTTGTAACCACCGCTGCGGTAGTTCCTCCAGTTGTGACTCCTCCAGTTGTGACTCCTCCAGTTGTGACTCCTCCAGTTGTCGTCATACCTCCAGTTGTGACTCCTCCAGTTGTCGTCATACCTCCAGTTGTGACTCCTCCAGTTGTCGTAATACCTCCAGTTGCTTCAGACACTCAGCCCGTTACTAAATTCATAAATGCTACCGACGGGTCGATCGTTGCGATGTCTATTCAAATTGGTACCAGAGATACTTGGCCGATATCAGTAACAATTCCCCCAAATGCATCGACAGAAGATGTGACCATTTCTCTGGTTCCAGTTGTTACCGCATCTGAGGTGGCTTCTGGATTTGTAACAATCAAAGTCTCAGCAACAGATTCTGCAAACCTTGCGGTCACGCAATTTGAAAAACCGCTGGTCATCAATCTCGGCAAAGTAGCGGCAAATGCCACTCCCGTATTTTCCCAAGGGGGAAATACCTGGAAAACTATCCAACTACTTTCGGGAACTACCCTTCCCGATGACGTCCAGCAGGGCTACTACATCACATCTGATGGTTCCACGATTATTTTAACTCGGCACTTAACATACTTCGGGGTCAAGAATTCTCAGTCCACTCTCATATTGACCGCCAACTCAGATGGATTCACAGTGGGAGATACGGGTTCACTCACGATCTCTGGTGGTTCTGGCGATGGTGTTGCACATGTTATGACAATTACTCCTACCGTATGTTCAATCCCCGATACAGGTCACGTGAACACAAAACTCCCCGGGCAGTGCATACTCGTTGCGACGAAGGCTGGAAGTGGCATCTATACAAACATCACATCATCCGAGTTGAGTGTCACTATCCATAAATCTGTTCCACGTGCGCCGATTATTGGTCTAGCCAGGGCTATCGGTCCGCATTCGGTAATAGTCTTTTTCCGCCGCCCGACATTCGATGGAGGCAGTGTGGTCTCCTCTTATGTTGCTGTGTCCTCCCCGATCGGTCATATTGCCGTTTCGGCGAATAATTCTCATGCCATTACAGTTACCGGACTATCCCCTGGCACCAGCTACTCTTTCACTGTCGCTGCTACCAACGGTGTCGGCACCTCACTACCTTCAACTGCATCAAATACGGTAACCATACCGATTAGAAAAGTTTATGTTTCTCCAAATCCAAAAGAAGTTGGAGTTGTTTATTTCACGGCAAATACTTCGGCCTTAGATCATCAAGCTTACGTGACACTCAAGAAGATCATGACGTCATTGAAGGGCAAGAGAATCAAGTTTGTCTATATAACTGGGTATACCGACGCCACAAAGGGGCTCGACAACAATCTCTTGTCAAAAGCGCGTGCCAACACCGTTCGCGCTTACTTCATAAAGAATCACATACTTGGGGAGTTTGTCGTCAAGGGAGTTGGAAGTACAAACTTAGTTGCGACTGGCCGAGAAACCGATCAACTCAACCGTCGTGTTGAAGTCTGGGTCTCATAATACTTAGACGTTGCCGCAGTATCTGGCATTCTTCTACGGATCATTTTCATAACTGCTGCTTATGAATTTCCACGCAAATTGTGATAACGGTGAAGTCTCCGGGTCTGCTATTGCGAAGGCATTGGGGTTCCTCGATCAATTGACACAGAACTGACACAAACCAACCAACATTAGACATCACGAAATGACGCTAAATGTCACAACTACGCGGCATCTTCCGTTCAGTTGGTGCCATTTAGTGCCAGTTAGGAGCGATACAAGTGATACTTCGCCCTCTAAAGTTAGACACAACGATAGATACGTCCGAGCAACCCCTGCAGCCTCATCGGCTGTGGGGTTTTCTCTTTCGGACTTGATTGATAAAGTTCTCAAATGTCCGCAACAACAAATCGTCTCCTACGTCATATGGCTTGGGCTAATCAAAGAGTCTATGACGCAGTAAAAAGTTTGCCCGATCTCGCTCTCGGCGCTTACATAGTTAATGCGGAGTGGACTGCAGGTCGCATCCTGCAACATATAGTTGGAGGCGCCGATTGGTATGTTTATTGTCTAACGGAGACTCCCTTGCGAGATATTGAATTGCCTGAATCGATGACGGATCTCAATTTACTCCAACAACACCTCGCCGAATTTGATGCAAAGATTTCCACTCAGTCAGAACTTCCTGATGAATATATAACGATTAAGGAGGATGACGGAAGTTGGCAAGCTTTGCGTTCGACAATTCTCGCCCAAGCCATCTACCATGCAGCCGAACATCGCACGCAATTGATTGATGCCTTGGAATCCAAAGACTTTTCACCGATTTCTCTTGATGATCTTGACTTATGGAAATTTGGGAGATTTGAAGAAGAACAAGGGTTATAATTTTGGACAAGAATTTGAGTACGGTGCCGAGTCTCGCGCGCCATCGTTGTGCCCCGAAGACTAATCTCACGAAGTAATGAGCGCGAATCCGGACGCCTAAATTTTACTTCGCCCTGTAAAACTTGTCCAAAGAGCCTCTCGAGAAATCGGGAAGCTTTTTTGCCTTTGCTACTAGAATTTCTCAACCATGGATGCAATCTCAATCAAAACTCAACGCCTTTTGTTGCGTCAATGGAATGCCTCTGATCTGTCTTCATTAACGTCAATGAATCAAGACCCAAAAGTGATGGAGTTCATTGGGCCCGTAATTGGAGAAGTCGAAAGCCAAATCATGCTTGCAAGGGCGAGAAGAAGTTGGCAAGAGAATGGCTACGGGCGCTTCGCCGTGGAAATCTCTGGAACTTCGGAATTGATCGGTTTTATCGGTCTAGCGCAATGTAAATTTGAGTCTCACTTCACCCCGGCAGTTGAAATCGGTTGGCGTTTAGATCACAAGTTTTGGGGTTTGGGATATGCCACCGAGGGCGCCGCTGCAGTGATGAGCTGGGCATTCGATAGAGGTGAGTTAAATGAAGTCGTTTCATTCACCTCTGCCTTAAACCTTCGTTCTCGTCGGGTAATGGAAAAAATAGGGATGAATAGAGACTGCACCGATGACTTTCTACATCCGAATTTAGCGTCCGATGATCCGCTGGGTCTTTGCGTGCTCTATAGAAAGCAAAGTGGTCGCTAATCCGATTCCTTCGTGCCTCGATTGTCCTCAGTCAGAGAAGTATGAAGTAAATGACCAGGTCAAATGACTTTTTAACATTCATAGGTATTACAAAGACCTACAGGGATCTCTACTCGAAACGCCATCAAAATCGTGGAGGGTCGGTACATCCAGACCAGATGTCGAACCGGCATTTCGGAACGGTACCTATACGTGAGAAAAGATATGTCATCTCCCCCGAGTTTGCCTTGAAGGGACTTTGAGTAATTGGAGCTGTCAAATCGCCCTCTGTTACAGTTATCGTGATGATTGACATAGCAAAGTTTCACGATGTCTCGGAGCCGAGGAATGGCCAGTACACCACGATAGCGATCGATGGTCGTGGTGCTTCGGGGAAATCTGCTCTCGCACAGTTCCTTAGTCTGGAACTCGACGGATTCACGGTCATCAATGGTGATGACTATTTTGAGCCTCATGATGATGAAATTACGTGGGGTGAATTCAACGAGGAACGTTTTCGGAACGAAGTACTGCTCCCAGTCAAATTGGGTCTCCGTGATTTTGCTATTCGCCCGTTTGACTTTCCTCGACGTGAACTCGGTCCCCTGAAGCATCTGCGCATAAATCGAGGTGTAATTATCGAACGTTCCTTCAGTTTCGAGCTCCCGGTCGAATGGGACGTAAGGATTTGGGTCGAAACGCCAAGGGAGATTTGTTTGGCCAGGGGGCTCCAGCGAGAAGGTGCCAAAGTGTTGGGCGAACGCGCAGCCGCAGCCTGGTCGCAGGTTTGGCAACCACGAGAGACTCGCTACATCGAGGCATCATCACCTCGAGACATTGCCGATTATGTTGTGGATGGAACGCAACCATTCGAAAATGAAGATTGGTTTGATTAACGATTAGCGGGATTGCCGAGTCTCGAGTGCCCCATTGTGCCCCGAAGACTAATTTTACGAAGTAATGAGCGCGTAGGGTGAGGGGTTTCTCATTCAGGAAATGCTGCGACTAGTCGAGGACTCTGGTAGGGCGGCGCAATACACCAATAAGAACTCCGCTCAATATAAGAAGGGACGCTAGTAAAATTTTCGCCGTGACTGGCTCGCCAAGCAGAACAAGTCCACCAAGGGTAGCCAGCGGCGCAGGTAACATTTGAACGATTCCCGATTGAGCTCGTGTAAGCGATGGCAAAACCGTGTACCAAATGGCGTACCCGAGACCTGACGTAATGGCGCCTGAGAGAATGGCCAATCCGGCGCCTTTCATGCCGACATGCATAGAGTGCCGATGGATCAATAACGCGAATAGCCACATCACCAGCGCCAAAGGAACGCTGCGCACAAAGTTGCCTGCCGAAATAAGAACCGGGCGACGAGATCCCCGACCAGCGAGGGTGTAACCAGCCCATGAGACTCCGGCGACGGACATAAGCAACGCGCCTAGTGGGTCAGGCCGCGATATTCCTGGCCCTACTAGGGAAATCAAACCGGCCAAGGCAAGAATTAAACCGCTGACGCCGACAATTCCTGGACGTTCTCCGGATCTGAGTGCAACAACAAACATGACGGTCTGCACAACAGCGAAAAGTACGAGAGCACCCGTAGCTGCGCCCAACTCAAGGTAGGCGTAAGAAAATGCTGTCGCGTAAATCAAGAGCAAGGTCGCAGAAGACCAAGAACCGGGAAGTTCCAGCGTGCGACCATGACGCATCATCGTAAAAAGGACGATGCAAACCAAAGCAAATGCTCCCGCTATAAGCCGAAGCAAAGTGAATGTTCCAGGGTCAATTCCACCGCTGCCAAGGGCCGCCCTGGCTATGACGGAATTCGCCGCAAACGCAATCATTGCAAGTGCTACCAAAATGGGAACTCTCACCGACTTCATTTCCTACACCTCCGCTTTCCAATTGAATTCCAAACGCCAGACTTTTCAGAGATCGTACGGCCTAAATCTCAGATTTCCTGGGACATCTTGATTTCCTCCATATATGGCCCATACGGATTATCGTTCTGGGCAGTTGATTGCCCTTGAGTATTGGCTGGACCTGTAAAGGATATTTAGGCGAATTGCATCCCTATTAGGGGCGCTCGTCCTATCCTCTGTCCTTCTCCCGCCGGCACCGGCGACGGCAGCCACTTTCGCCCCAGCCCTGATTCCGACTTTTAGCACTCCAATTCCAACTACTAATGGCTTCACCGTGACCGGCAAAGTGCTCTGACAGCAGGATTACACTAAATCAGCATCTCTAGGAATTGGAATACGCATATGGGTCTAGATCTATCTCGTGAAGCCTTAGAACTACTACGTAAGATATCGAATTCGATAACAGGGGAATTTTCCAAGACGGTAATAGACCGCACCGTCAAGTTTGACATGAATGGCCAAACTTTGAACGACCCAACATCATCAGGTTCCACGACTGACTGGGAGCAGGGAAAGAATCAACTTCTGGCCAACGAGTTCATTGAGGAACTCCACGACGGGCTATTCGAGGTCACGAAATCCGGAATTGAGTACGCTGCCGTCCACGTGAAATAGTCGATACGATCAGGCTTATGACCATTATCGTCAGCGGCGTAGCCTCCCAATGCCCTTCAGCGATGGATGTTTTCCCTACTCGGAGGAAACAAATAGCCCACATGTCTGAGATATCGAGTGCACTTTCACATTCTGTAATCTCTGCGGTACTTCGTTGAGCCTGAAGTTGTATCTCATCCGCCACGGACAGACCGAGTGGTCTCTCGCCGGACAACATACGGGACAGACTGATCTTCCTTTGACGGAAGAGGGAGAATTACAGGCAAGTCAACTCGCCCCGCTCCTGAGCAAAATCGAATTCAGCGCGATCTTCACAAGCCCCCTCCAACGCGCACGTAGAACATGCGAACTGGCTGGACTATCAAGCCGTGCTCTCATTGATTCGGACCTTATCGAGTGGAAATATGGCGACTACGAAGGGCTGACTTCGGCTGAGATTCTCAAGGAAGATCCTGCTTGGAAACTCTTTGAGAACGGAGCTCCTAAGGGAGAGAAACCAGGTGAGGTCTCAGATCGCGCAGATCGGTTGATCGGACGCCTAGGCGCCCTTGCCGGCAATGTTGCCCTCTTCTCGCATGGTCATTTCATCTGCGCCTTGGCCGCACGGTGGATCGGACTTCCGATCCTCGCTGCCGAGCACTTAGAACTTTCCACGTCATCAATCAGCACGATCGGTTTTGCCGCCCGCCACCCCGAAGTCCGAGTCATTTCGAGGTGGAACTCCGTGATTTAGAGAGTGTCGCTCTTGGTCTCGGCACTGGTGCTCTTCTGACCCGCACTGGCATCAACGGAACTGTGAGTCGTGACGGTGGTTGACTTCTTTTTGAAAGAACTCACCATCGAAATCAAAAAGACGAGCACGCCACCACCCATAAGCAGATAGCCAATGAGGTTCTGGTCAACCCACTTCACGTTGAAATTCAGCGCGTAGGCAACTATGGCTCCAGCAATAAAGAGAAAAATTCCGCTTCCTATACCCATGATCGATTCCATTCATTTGTAAGTATCGGATATCAACGACGTCCGCTGCATTCACGTCTCAGATTGATATTTGAGATTGATATTACGATACACCAGCATCTTCCCATTGATAAGGGAATCAAGGCCCGCCATTCGATGAAAGCTCTGTGAATTCCCGCTCGATTTTTTGCGCTCAACGTGCGGGACCCAGAACCATCTATCGGGTCTAAGGTGGAGGTTGGGAGCCTGAGACCCAATGAAAGGATGAGGCCATGGAATCAATAATAAAGAAAACTAACGCTCAAATCGTCGTCGGAGTAGACGGATCAGATTCCTCAAAAGAAGCACTGCGTTGGGCGGCCCGTCTGGCACCTATTCTGAATGCGACCATTCATGCGGTGGTTGCCTGGGAGTATCCAATTCTCTTGGGCGCAGATGGTGGCATGCCCGGTTCGTGGAAACCGAATGAAACAGCCAAGGAAATACTCAAGAAGTCCCTAGATGATGCGTTCGGCAGCGAGCGACCCGCGGGACTCAAGGCGAGCATCAGTCAAGGCCATCCAACATTTGTTCTACTCGATGCGAGCAACGATGCCGAAATGCTTATTGTTGGCTCGCGCGGGCTAGGTGGATTTGCTGGATTGCTCGTTGGATCGGTGAGTTCGGCGTGTGCCGAACATGCAAAGTGTCCTGTACTCGTTGTTCATGGAGACGCTAGCTAAAGCAGGCGATAATCGCTTCAATCACCCGTTTGGTTTCATTGGAGTCCCTCACTTCTATGGATACAACGCCGGCTTCTTTTACTGGATAGTCGTTTCCACCGGGGAAAAGGGCGTCACCAACGAAGATCATTTCCGCTTTAGCAATGCTGAGCATTTCCGTGAGCTTCTCGATTCCGTATGCCTTATCGATGCCAGCTCTCGTTACGTCAATCGAAGTAGTGCCGCCTAAACGAACAGAGAAGTCAGGTATCGATTTAACGAGAATAGCCTGCATTTGCTTTCGTTTGTTGAAATCTGGGTCCCACGCCTTCTTCTCATCCAGTGGAGCAGCTTGGCCCAGCGCGGAAAAAGTTATCTGACTTCCTCTATCTTCAATTACCTCACCCCAAGTTTTGACCGGCACAAAACCCAAGAGTTCGGATGCGATTCGAAGAGCGGAGATAATGTCCTTCTTCTCCGTGGCTGTGAGGTCCTCTGAATAAAGTGCCACCCATGTAGATTCGTGGACGTAGTACTTCGTCCCACACGTGGGGAGCAAGAACAGATTGTCTAGCCCGCTGGGTGCAAAATCATGCGAAAGAATCTGCCTTTCAAATTGGGGCCAGTCTCCCCCCGAAATGATGGCAACCTTGGCAACTCGCAAGAGCGAATTCAAAAGGGTGACCATCTCAGGATCGACAGAGGATTTGCTCTCCGCCAGAGTCCCATCGAGGTCGAACACGATCAACTTCTTCACAGGTTTGTTCCAAAGGCCTTCATGAGCTCAGGTAGGTCAACAAATGCGAAACGAATCGATGCATCGCTATACCCGTATGGCAAAACGATTGTCTCTCCATGAAGGAGCGCCCCGCAAGAGTAGACAACATTAGGCGTATATCCGTTTCTCTCTTCTTCCGAAGCGGTAAGAATCGGCTGACTCAGCGAGCCAATTATTTTGGTCGGATCCTCGAGATCAAGAAGTAGCGCTCCCATTCCGTACTCCCGCATCGGGCCAACTCCGTGAGTGATCACAACCCAACCCTCTGTCGTTTCGATTGGTGAACCACAGTTCCCCAGTTGAATGAATTCCCACGGCTGCTCGGGAATCAACAGATCGACACCATCACCCCAAGTGCATGCGTCGACGGAACTGGCAATGCTGATGCTCTCTCGATCCCAACGTGATAGTGACAAGAATTTGCCGTTTACCTTTCGTGGAAAAATTGCCATCCCCTTGTTGCGCGCTGACGGACCGATCAGACGCGTGACTTCGAAACTCTTAAAATCATTTGTCTGGAGGAGGTGAGGTCTAACACGCAATCCGTTATAGGCGGTATAAGTCGCGTAATAACTGGCTTTGCCTTCATCGTCGATAAATTGCGTAAAGCGAGCATCCTCCATGCCGTGGCTCTCCCCGACGGAGGTTGGATACAACACGCGTTCCGAGAGCGGACGATCATGTGGAAATTCAACCCGATAGTTACAGGAGACGATCCATCGGACCTCCTTTATGAAGTCTCTAGCGCTACGCCGAGTTAGCTCATCATTTTCAACGGATGCAATTGCCGCCGTGAGGTGATCTGAATCGAAGGTATCGGGGAGCAGGTTCAACAAATCAACGGCTGCATCGGCGTGTCCGAGTTCGGCTAGCGACTCCTTCAAGAATTCACGCGACATCTTCGACTGCACCGATTTGCCAGCGAGTACGTGACGACCAGGGTCGTCGATATTCGCCTCACCACCACTTATAACACCAGTTCGAAACTCAATGGAGGAAATGTGCCCTTCGCCAACAGCGCGCAGGCTCAAGATGAAACGCAACTCCCCCTCCTTTAGACCAGTCTGATCGGGGTGGGGAACAATAGAAGGGTTAAAGAGCGCGGCCCCTTCGATGGAATATTCCTTGGTGAAGTAGGCCCCAATCAACTCGCGACGCTCGGCGGAAATCTCCGAAGCTCTCGGGAGCCTGTGGGCTATGCGCGCAAAGTTCTCAGCTAGATCAGCTCTTAAATCAAAGTGACGGTCTGCAAAACGGCCGATGGTCTCACCCAGGGTCGTCGACACTTCTTCATCGGTCATCCCGAGAACACGCTCAATCACCGATTCGGCTCGAGATACGCCATCGTCAATGATCTCTTGCCCCGGTAGATAGAGCATCGCAAGGACGCGGGAAGGATCGGGATTGAGCGTCACCCCATGTCGTCGTACAAGGGTTGGAGCGGGCGCATCCACATTATGAACCTCTTTTTCACGTGCCGGAAGTTCAAGGTTGATTGTCATCGCTTCATTTCCTTTCGTTACTTTCACCATACTGGCAATGACGCAGAAGAACCGACACGCTGCCTGAGTGAAACAGATTCCCACGCTCAACTTTCTGTGAATGCTCTGATAGTCACGCTCAGCAAGCCAATCTGATGCCGAGAATCAGGATTTTGGGGTTACTATCGAATTGAGGGTGCAAACAAAGTACCTCGGATAACTCGCAATATGCACCATTGAACTATGGGGGAGAATCACTATGGGAACAAAGTTTGGCTTCGTCAACACATACCCGCCTACTCATTGCGGTATCGCAACCTTTAGTTCCTCGCTCATTGCGGCAATTCAGGACGAGGGTGCGAACAGCACATCTGTTATTCGCTTAGTCGATTCCGATAACGAAAATGTTACAAACTCCGATTCGACAGACGTTGTCTCGATCATGCGAGCCGGAAATCCAGAATCACTCGCGCTCGCTGTGAGCCTCCTGAACGAACTAGATATCGCGATAATCCAACACGAATTTGGAATCTACGGGGGCGTCGATGGCGATGAGGTCATCACCCTTCTTCAAGGTCTGCGGATTCCCACCATCGTCGTCCTTCACACGGTGTTGGCTGATCCCACCGAGAATCAACGAGCCGTATTCGAAGAGATCTGCTCGATGGCTTCCGCCGTCGTGACTATGAGCAAGTCAGCACAGCATCAATTGGTCGTCAATTATCTCGTCGACCCTAGAAAGATTTACCCCATTCCTCACGGGGCAAGGCCAATCGCTAACTCTGAATACAAGGAAATTGGCGATTCTCCCCTGATCTTGACGTGGGGCCTGATTGGTCCAGGCAAGGGAATCGAGTGGGCGATCGAGGCCATGCATAAAATCCGAAACCTCGGGTGCTCCCCGCGCTATGTTGTTGCTGGTCGGACGCATCCAAAAGTATTGGAGCGAAACGGCGAGTCTTACCGAAAAGGTCTCCAAAATCGAATTAACGACTTGGGTTTGAGTAAATCTGTTCTCTTGCAAGGTGAGTACATGAGTAGTGCGACGTTGGACGAACTTATATCTAAAGCCGCCCTCGTGCTATTGCCCTATGACTCAACCGAGCAGGCAACTTCCGGGGTCTTGATCGAGGCGATTGCGGCGGGGCGACCAGTGGTTGCAACTAGCTTTCCACACGCTAGCGAACTGCTCTCCACGGGAGCGGGCATTGTGGTTTCTCACCGAAATCCAACAGCAATGGCCGATGCCATTCGGGGGATCTTGGAGGAGCCTGAATTGGCTCAGAAAATGTCCAACCAAGCAAAAGTGATGGCCGCCGAACTTCTCTGGCCGGCAGTTGCGACTAAATACATTCGTCTTGCCTCCCGTCTCATCCGAGCTCAAGTGGCTGCGTGAAAGATTTCACAATGATTAAAGTTCCGCTCACGCACCTCAAACGGTTGAGCACGTCAGTTGGGCTTTACGAGCACGCCCACATGGATGAGCCACGTCCAGAGCACGGGTACTGCGTTGACGATGTATCGCGGGGGTTGATTTTGCTCTGCAAAGAGTCCGACCTCGACGAGGATTCATTGCAGTTACTCAATGTCTATCTCGGTTTCACTCTCAAGGCCATAACCCCAGATGGTCGATGCCATAATCGCATGAACACTCAAGGAGTCTGGACTGATCGCCCTTCCACCGAAGATTGCTGGGGGCGGGCTATCTGGGCCCTTGGTGTGTGTGCGATGAATGCACCGGAAGACATCCAGCGTCGACGCGCTATGGAAGGATTTCGCACCCTCGCGCTTGCCTCAACCCCTAACCTCATGGCACTAGTTTTTGCGGCTCTAGGAGCCGGTGAGGTTCTGCTTGCCGATCCCAAAAATGCCTCCGCAAAGAAGATCCTTCTCGAAACTCGTCGAAGAGTTGTTCCCCTGGATTCAACCGCCTCGTGGTACTGGCCAGAGTCCAGACTGAGATACAGCAACGGATCCATCGCGCAAGCCGTTCTCCTGACGGGTCAGGCCTTGGACGATGCGGAGACCATAAAGAGAGGAATTCGGATGCTCGAATTCCTTATCGACATCGAAACTGAAGGCGATCGTTTTTCCGTCACTCCAGTGGGTGGTCGTGGCCCCGAGAACGTTAAGCCCGGCTTCGATCAACAGCCCATCGAACTGGCAGCCGTTGCCAATGCTTGCATGCAGGCTTGGATAATCACTGGCGAGGATAAATGGCTTGCCGAAGTCCATCGAGCCTGGCTCTGGTTCCTTGGAGTCAACGATGTTGGCATAAGGATGTTCATCCCTGATACGGGCGCGGGTTATGACGGCCTGCATGGTCACGGTCCAAATCTCAATCAAGGCGCAGAATCCACCATCGCCATGCTTTCGACCGCTCAGCTAGTTCAGCAACTTGTTCCGGTTCATTGACCATGCTTTCGCAATCAATCGCGCATGTAGTTCCCCAAGATGCCAACCTGTTGTTCTCAACAGTTGCGCAATCAACTGCAGCGTTGGTGGCAATTGTCGGTGCCTTTGTCCTCACAGAGTCCATCAAGTCCAGGTCGCAGGTCTTCGAGTTGAAAATACGCGAGATTGACCTGAACTTGGAGAAGGAGACGAAGGAGAGGGAGAGAGATAGCGCCCGCAGTGCCTTGCTATTCTCGAATATGCGTCGTTTCTTCCGTCACCACATCTCCGACTACAAACGACTCCAAGATGAAAATGAGATTGACTTTGAGAAGATGTGGGAAACCTATCAACCGCCAGATTTGGACACGAATGATAAGGCGAAAATCAAACGAACTCTCGAGGAAATAGTTTCGAAGTTCTACAACAAGGCAGATGCTAATCCCTCAGATAAGATGGCACCTGAGGATTCAATTGGCCCCGGACACGATTATTACCTCTTCGAACTTTACGTGGAGGGGATGTTGAAAGAGGAATATCCGGCGGAACTATATGAGAACGCAGTTTCCGTAAATTATGCAAGTCGTGAATTGCGCGTAAATCGAGTCACGAGGGTTCTGGAATTGGAATCGCAACTAAAGTCTCTGGAGAAGGCGATCGCAAGCAATAGATTGCAGATCCTGCAAATAGACGGATCCATGGATCTTCGCCGGGCACTGATGATCCTCATCCTTTTCGGAACCTTAGGAATGATCTATCCGATTGCACTAATGACCCGGAAACCGATCTCTGGGCAATCTTTCTGGAGAGACTCCGTCTTTCTCTTCTTTACCGTCGGCTTCCTTTTCATGGTTGCCTTCTTTTGGAACTTGGTTGTAACTTCGCGACGTGAACCAGAAATGCCCCGTCCCTAGAGTAATAGGGACTCAGCCCGCACCAACAATTAATACCAGTAGGCTAATAGGAATTGTGCGACAACTCTACGATTGCGGTAACAAGAACTATCAACGCCATTACGGAAGCACCTAGCCAAATTGTTCGACTCTCCTTCTTTGAATCTCGCGCGTTTATCGCCCATTCGGATTCCGTCAACGCTTCCTGTATTTCCTTTGGCATTTCGTGAACAACGGCCTCGGCACCCTTTGCTGACATCGCACGCCATATCTCGACCTGTCTTGAGAACTTTTCCCCCGCCAGATTCAGCGCCTTTACCTCCGAATTGAGGTAATAGATCCTTGCAATGCAGAGAGCCAATACCAAAGCCACAAATATCGTTGCGTAGATCATGCTGAGAGAATAGAACGCTGTCGCCTTCTAAAGCAAGACATACGACCGTGATTCGTTACCAGGATTTCGTTTTATCCACCAAGGCCAGATAACGATCCATAACAACAGGGGCAGGTTTGCTCTCCACAAATTCCATGGATGCCACGCCCCACTGCGGTTCGGATCCTTGTAATGCCCATGCCACTTGCTTGGCAGCACCATCGGCTACATACTCTCCATCGTGAGGTAGATAAACGGGCCTGCCGAAGAGTGAAGATGCAATCGGCGCAATCGCTGGATTCTTGGCCGCCCCACCAATGAGAAGAATCCTTACAACTTCGACGCCTTGTGCCTCAAGCTGTGAAACAGCATCGACCAACCCACACAGCATTCCCTCGACCATCGCACGAGCAATGTTTACTGGGTTGGAATTGGAAATCGTTAGCCCGGTCAGCGTTCCACTCGCTTGAGGACGATCCGGAGTTCGCTCGCCCTCAAAATATGGAAGCAACGTCAGCCCATCGGCGCCGGGTTGCGCCGAAAGTGCTCGTTCGCCGAATTCGTTGAGTGATAGACCTAGAATCTTTGCGCCCGCGTCGAGAACCCGCGCCGCATTGAGCGTACAAACCAATGGAAGGAAATTTCCAGTCGCATCGTCAAAGCCGGCGACGAAGCCGCGATTGTCGTGCGTTGGTGTCTTCGAAACAGAGAACGCGGTCCCTGAGGTTCCCAAAGAAACCACCACATCTCCCGAGCGGGCATTCACACCCAGCGCTGCTCCGGCGTTATCCCCGCAACCCACGCCGATGGCAATTCCAGTAGAGGTTCTTGCCGCAATTTCAAAGGGACCTAACACTCTCGGCAGGACTATTTCTCTATCATTCCTCAATGCAAGGGCCAAGATATCTCGCCGATATTCTGATGCAACCGGGTCGAAATAGCCTGTACCCGAAGCATCCGAACGATCTGTGAATAGGTCAGATAGGTTTTTAGAACCAGAGAGTTTCCAAGACAGCCAATCGTGTGGCAGGGCTATCGCTGCAACTTGATCGGCCTTTTCTGGTTCATGATCGGCTAGCCACCGAACCTTGCTCACGGTAAAGGCCGCAACCAATCGACTTCCAACGGCATCAGAAATAGTTTCGCCGTCGTGGAGTTGTTCGTATTCCTCATTTAGGTCGCTGGCCGCCTGGGCTGATCGAGTGTCATTCCAAAGAATGGCGGGACGAATAACCTTGCCATCAAGGTCTAGAACAATCATCCCATGCTGCTGTCCGCCGACAGAAATACCAGAAACATCGGCCAACCCACCAGCAGATTTGATTGCTTCTTCAAGGGCGAGCCACCAAGCCTCTGGGTCAACTTCGGTTCCGACGGGGTGCGCTGCCCTGCCCGAGCGAATGAGTTCGCCGGTGAGGGCATTGCGGATGACGACTTTTACCGATTGAGTCGACGAATCAACACCCGCGACTAGAACCGGATCGCTAAGCGATGCCATTTCTACTCGCGAACTCCCATTAAATGCTCAAGAGCCAATTGGTCGATCTTCTCGTAGCCGTATCCACGCGCTCCAGCAGATTCGACGTCGATGGAATCCAATTCGATCTCCTTCCAGCTCTCACCCGAGGAAAGTGTTGGAACTTCGAGCTGATCAATATGAGACTCGATCATGGCGGCTTTGACTCTAGAGTCATTGCGGAATGCAAGGGCGCGTTCTTTCAACAGGAGATATGTGCGCATATTTGCAGTGGCGGATTCCCAGACTCCCTTGTCATCTTCAGTACGAGCGGGCTTATAGTCAAAATGCTTAGGGCCTTGGTAGTTGTAGCGCTCGAGTAGATCAACTAGGAAGAATGCCGACTTGAGATCGCCATGGCCAAAGACTAGATCTTGGTCGAACTTAGGACCGTGTTGGCCATTTAAATCAATGTGAAACAACTTCTGATGAAATAGCGCTTGCGATATGCCGTGTACAAAGTTGAGCCCCGCCATCTGCTCGTGTCCTACTTCCGGATTGACTCCCACCATCTCTGGATGATCTAGCGAGTTGATGAAGGCAATCGCATGCCCGATGGTCGGAAGGAAGATATCCCCGCGTGGTTCGTTTGGTTTAGGCTCGATCGCGAACTTAATGGAATAACCCCGGTCGATAACAAACTGAGAAAGTATGTTGAATCCCTCGCGGTACCGTTCGAGGGCTACATAGGCATCCTTGGCGCCATCTGATTCCGCGCCTTCGCGTCCGCCCCATGCAACATATATTTCAGCGCCGAGTTCAACGGCCAGATCGATATTGCGCATTACTTTCTTTAATGCAAAGCGGCGGATATCGCGATCATTTGAAGTCAACGCACCGTCTTTGAATATGGGATGAGAGAAAAGATTTGTCGTCGCCATAGGAATCTTCATCCCAGTATCGGAAAGCACTTTCTTGAATCGGGCTATATGAGCCTGGCGATCAACCTCGTTTGAGCCGAAGGGAATTAAATCGTCATCATGGAAGGTCACCCCGTACGCACCTCGGGCGGCCAATTCTTCAACCGTTCGAACGGGATCAAGTGGAGCACGCGTTGCGTCTCCAAAAGGATCCCTGGCTTGCCAGCCAACGGTCCACAAGCCGAATGTAAATTTATCTTCGCGGGTAGGCGTAAGCGACATGTAATTTCCTTGAGAGAGAGTTTGTTGTTTGAATTGACAATTTACTCTATTATGGCGGAACTGTCAACGGCAGGCTCAAGAAAGGTAGGTAGGCAGTGCCAAACTCGCTACTCCCCACGAATTCTGATCGCGGACGAAACCGTGAGGACCTACGCGAGCATAATCTGTCGGCAATTGCCGGACTCCTTCATAAATTCGGAACTCTCTCGAGGGCCCAACTCACTTCGAGCACTGGCCTTAATCGGACAACAATTTCAAATCTAGTGGCCGAGCTTAAGGATCTTGGCATGGTTTACGAATCACAATCAGCTGGACCCACAGGTGTTGGGCGTCCAAGTGTCATGGTTTCCCTTAGCGCCGATGTCGTTGCCTTTGCCGTGAACACCGCCCTCGATGCCACCACCGTTGGCGTCGTGAATCTCTTGGGCCAAGTTCTGGCGAAAGCGCGCCGACCCAACCCCGCAAATCTCACTCCCACGATGGCGGTCCAGATTGCCAACGACTTGATCATTCACCTACGTGCGAAATTGGCACCAGGAACACGAATCATAGGTATCGGCGTGGCAATCCCTGGTCAGGTAAGAGTTGCGGAGGGTCTAGTACGTTTTGCTCCGGCTTTCAGGTGGATCAATGCCCCCTTTGGCCCAATGCTCCACAAACTTTCCAATCTCCCGGTCTTCCTCGACAACGACGCAAGCCTTGGATGTTTAGCAGAGCGAACACTTGGCAGCGCCCGTAAATTCTCAAATATCGTCTACCTCTTCGGCGGCACAAATGGAGTGGGTGGCGGAGTTGTCATCGATGGGCAGCAACTACGAGGCGCCTCCGGGTATGCCAGCGAACTGGGTCATATTCGGATTTCAGACTCAAACAAAGAGGACTACTCGGGTCTTGCTGGCACTCTTGAATCCGCAGTACGTCGCGACAGATTGCTCAAAGTTCTTGGACTGAAATCTGCCAATGAAGATGAACTTGAAGCAGCACTCCTAGCAACCGATTCTCTCGAAGCCATTGCCGAGTTCCACTCTCAGATTGATTCCCTCGGGATCGGTGTTGCAAACCTAGTCAATATCTTCAACCCTCAGGTGGTCATACTCTCTGGATTCCTAGCATCGCTTTTCAAATTTGATAATAACCGACTGTTAGAGGAATTTAGGCGACACGCGCTCGTCGCCTCTCAAGAGGAAGTGGTTGTCACTCCAGGCAAACTGAATGCGAATTTACTGATGATTGGCGCTGCGGAATTGCCCATCCACCAGATTATGGAGAACCCGTCCTCCGTTTCAGAGATGCCGCTCATTAAAGGGCGAAGAAAGATTTAGGTTTTTCACGTTGGCGGACACTATGTGGAATGAAGATGTAACTCAGGAACCCAATTGCGAAGGCGAATAGGTGACCCCAGTTTGTAAATGAGGGATCGAGAATCAACGTGATACCCATTAGAAGCAGTATTGAACCTACATAAAACCATCGTCGAGAAGATGGGGCTCGGTATGTAAGTAGCGCTGCCAAGGCAGCCAATCCATAACTAGA
Source organism: Actinomycetes bacterium (assembly GCA_031360585.1). Classification (GTDB taxonomy): domain Bacteria; phylum Actinomycetota; class Actinomycetes; order Nanopelagicales; family Nanopelagicaceae; genus QYPT01. The sequence goes on from JANMBV010000047.1 coordinate 18,638, forward strand.
CCCGACATCTCGGGCACTTGTTGTTGGAGATTTCACAACAGTAAAGTTCAGGGACGCCCAGAGCCAGAACGCGACCATCAGCGTCGCCCCCACATGGCCGAAGAAAAAAACTGCCGCCGCGCGTGCCGTGCCAATCCACCGCTCAACGGCGGTAGCCACCAGAGTAAATGCCAATAGTGAAAACAGGAGTTCTCTTGTGCTCTCGACCCAGAAGGCGCTACCGAAAAGCACGCGCATGGGATCGCGAATCAGCTGATGCAGATTGGTACTCCGTTCCAAGAGCAACTCCTCGGCAATCTTGCTGCTGGAAGTTTGGAGAACCCAGGTGGTAATTATCAGAACGAATAGGTATGTATAAGTCCCAGGTGCAGATCGCAGAAAGGATTTGGCTTTAGGCATCCAAATCAGCCACACATGGCGGACAGGATCGAAAAGGGGCCACCGCTGCGAGAGCATCAGACGATCAATTCCGATGATCAATATAAAAAGTGCGAGGGCGGCCATAAGTCAATTAAACAGCAGA
>JANMBV010000077.1:0-18201 GCA_031360585.1 Actinomycetes bacterium
GAATTGGTAAGAACTACTAATGCGAAGCCAATGATCGTCGCATTCGACTAATCTTCTTTCATGAATGACAACACTGAGTGCATCTTCTGTCACATCATTGAAGGTCTGTCCCCGGCTAGAGTTTTACTTGAAAATGAACACTGCATGGCGTTCCTAGATATCGCCCCTGCTGGCAAAGGCCACACTTTGGTGATCCCCAGAAAGCATTCGATGGATATTCTTGATACTACTGGTGAGGAACTCGCTGAGGTTATGTTTATGTCAAAAGCGGTATCGCAATTGCTCTTTACAAAGCTCAAGCCAGATGGATTATCACTTTTCCAAATGAATCGAACGGCAGGCTGGCAAACTGTCTTCCATTTTCACATGCACATCATTCCCAGATGGAGTGGCGACTCCCTGGTCGAACCGTGGGTTGAAACCTTGGCGCCAGACTCAGAATTAAGTAAGGTCTACAGCCAACTAACATATCTCTCATAACTCAAGGGACTTGCTTCCAGTTTCAGAAACCTTCGAAGGCGTCAGCCCCGTTGGTTGGGTATCCCCCCCCACGATCTTGACCAACCAAGCCCTAAATGATTATGACGTGGTCTGGGCAACTGCCGGGCATCCTCACGCTGTTTACCCAGCCACTTATGATGAACTCATCCATTGCACTTGCTCGCAACCAGTGGTCGTGGGTGATTAAATGAAAGCCATAAAGTACAGGAGGCCCCAGCCCCGTTGGATGGGTTTCCAACGAAACCGTGTGGGCCGCAACCGGCCACCCGCACGCCGTGTTCCCTACCATTTTCGTAGGACTTAGAGCACGTATTTCGTAGGACTTAGAGCACGTACAGCTGCTCAACCTATGAACATCGGCGAATAGGCAATTCATAGACGCACAAATGCACTCAATGCCATACTCTGCGAATGGTTGATGCATCTGGACATACAGAGAAGATGGCGAATCTTTTCGACAAACTTTCCGATTCCTATGATGAAGTTGGGGTCGACTTCTTCCAGCCGATAGCAGCATCGCTTCTGAGATCAATGCCGCCGACAGAAGGCGAACGATGGCTTGACATCGGTTGTGGGCGCGGAGCAGTCCTTCTGCCTGTTGCCCAAGTGATTGGCCAGCATGGCCTGGCCCTCGGTATCGACATCTCCAGCGGAATGATCGAGCACGCTCGTCGACTGGCATTGCACGCTGGACTTAGAAACGTTGAATACGAAGTCGATGACGCCCAGTCCCCCGCAACAGTGAAGGGGCCATTTGACACCATCTCTTCCTCGCTGGTCCTATTTTTCCTCGCTGACCCGCTTGTCGCCTTGCGCAATTGGCGCCCGCTTCTAAAGCCCACAGGACGAATCGGCGTCACGACATTCGGCGCGATTGACCCGCGATGGGCGAAGGTGGATGAGGTCTTTGCGCCCCACCTGCCACCAGAGATGAAAGATGCGCGTACTTCGGGAAAAGAGGGACCATTTGCCAGTGACGAAGGAGTGGAGAGACTCTTCTTAGACGCTGGATTCACAGATGTCAGAACTGAGTCAAGGACGATCATGGTGCGCTTTGCAGATGCTCAGCACTGGTATGACTTCACGTGGTCTGTTGGCCAACGCATGATGTGGCTTGCAATTCCCGAGCATCTGCGAGCCGAGGTGCGAAAGGATGCCGAGTCCAGACTTGCACGGTACGCGGAACCCGATGGTTCCATTACCTTCACCCAAGGGATTCGCAATACCCTCGGCACACGACCTGCCAACTGATCGCCATGATCTTGCACTCAACATTGCGCTCACATGAAACGGGGAGGGAGGTCATTCTTCTCATTCATGGGATGGGCTCCGCATCCACCGCCTGGCAACCGATCATGGAAGATCTTGAAGCCGCCTTCACAGTTGTGACCGTTGATTTGCCTGGCCATGGACTCACTCCAATGGATGAAACTCAGCCTATGGATCCAACAGCCCTTGCCACTTGCGTTCTGGCAACAATGCAATCCCTCGGCTTTGACAGATTTCACGTGGTGGGAAATTCACTTGGAGGCTGGATCGCCCTTGAAATGGCGGCAATGGCGCCTTCCGCTATCAGGTCAGTTACAGGGCTCGCGCCTGCGGGCTTGTGGTTGGAACCATTCGTCGCCCGCTATCCAGGTACTGCTATTGCAAGAATTCTAGCTAACAGTCTTAGAGTCGTCTCGCCTCTGTTGTTACATTATGAATGGGCGCGCAAGATCGGATTTGAAAATGTCAGTCCGAGATGGCGCGAATTTTCATACGAACTCTGCCTTGATGCAATTCACGCGATGGCAACAGCGGCTGGCTACTACCCGGCATGGGACGCTCTCCTTCGAAAGCGATTTGATCAGCACGTCCCCGCATCCATTCCCGTCACAGTAATTTTTGGAGATTCAGATCGAACTTTGCCCGCAGGGACATGTCAAGAAAGATCACTCGTCCCATCTCACACCAATTGGTTAGTCTTCCCCGAATGCGGTCACGCCCCTATGTGGGATCACCCCAAAGAGGTCATCGAGCAGATTTTCCTAACGACGGGGACGCACAACTGACCCTCATAGACTTCAGAACACCCCTTATCTGCAGGGATAGGGCAGACTAAGACCGTGTCCCTACGCCATTACACCCCTCGCGGAAATAGGCGTAGAGGCATATCGTCAAGTGCACAGAGGATCCTCGGGACGATATTAGCAATAGCGATTTTGCTTCAAATGCTCTATCCATTCGTCCACGGCCAGGTTCTCCAATTTGTCACCATAACCGGAATCTATGCAGGGGCATTGGCGATGCTTCTCCATGCCTACTACTCATTTGGATTGCGCTACGCGGCTACATATTCAATTGTCACTTTCATCTTTGCACTGCTCATCGAACAAATTGGCGTTAGTTCAGGCTGGCCTTTCGGCAACCATTCATTTGGGCCCGGTCTTGGAGCCTATATTTACCATGTGCCCCTCGTGATTCCATTTGTCTGGCTCATGTTAGCCCACCCGATATTGGTGGCGGCAAGGCGCGTTACGCAGCATTGGGTCTTCATCTACGGTGGCGCCATCACAATGGCGTGGCACTTGTTCGTAGATCCACAAATGGCCATCGCCCACCGCGTTACATGGACTTTCACCGGGAGTCACGTTCCCTTTGAAAACGAGTTGCCCATTTCCAATCCTGTGGGATGGCTATTCGCCGGAATGTTACTGATAGCAATATTGCACTTCGTGCTGCCGAAAGAGCGACGCAAGCAGGGATCCGAATTCGCGGCTGTCGATATTTTTCTGGGTTGGACTTTGATTGCCGGTGTTTTCGATAACGCCTTCTTCTTCAATCGCCCAAAGATCGCCCTCTTCGTAGGTGCGGTATATGCCGTAATCCTTGCACCCTACTTCTTATCTCGCTGGCTCGGTAAACCTGGAGATTAAATTGAATGAATCCTATTTCTCGATCCCTAGATTGGTGTAGATTTCGCGACTAGCCGTTGAGCTGTTCATCGTGTAAAAGTGCAAGCCAGGTGCTCCCGCATCCAGGAGTTCGCGACACATCTGAGTTGCTATTTCAATTCCTAGGGATTTCACTGATTCGGGCTCGTCTTCCACAAGTGCAAATTTTTCACGAATTGAAGATGGAATCGGCGTTCCACTTAACTCTGCCATCCGCTCCAGCTGCTTCACATTAGTCACTGGCAGTATCCCAGGAATAATCGGTAACTTTGAGCCGCGTTCGGCCAGCTTCTCTACCAACAATTTCCACCTCGAGACTTCAAAAAAGAATTGTGTCGTTGCGAAAGTTGCTCCAAGTTGCTCTTTGTGCAAGAGGACGTCGATATCTTGTTCCAGATTGCCGTGGGAGGCGGGGTGCCCATCAGGAAATGCCGCCACGCCTATCGTGAAATCTCCCGTGGCGGCCGCGAGGGCCACCAGTTCATCAGAATGGGTGAAACCACTTGGAGTGGAAATCCACGGGGCGGTTGGCCCTCCAGTGGGGTCTCCCCGAAGAGCCAGAATGCTCTTGATGCCAGCATCGCGATAGTGGCCCAAGATTTCGCTGAGTTCATCCTTAGTAGATCCAACACATGTGAGATGGGCAACGGTTGGGATATGTGTTCGGCTAGTTATCTCCTGGGTGACGCGGATGGTCCGCTCTCGCGTGGATCCGCCAGCACCATAGGTCACCGAGATGAAATCTGGGGAAAGGGATTCAAGGGCTTTCATAGCCGCCCAGAGGCGATCTTCTCCCTCCGGGTCCTTCGGTGGGAAGAATTCAAAGGAATACGTTCTCGCCATGACCCTACCTTTCGCTCTTCATGAATAGTGACGGTAACGTTGCCATGTGAGCTTGGAACCGCAGTTCGCTTTGGCGGACATACGAATACGCGTACAACGTGACCTGACTGATTTCCTTGCGGAACAGACACATTATTTGGGCGAGATCGGCACTGAACTCATTCCCGCTGCCGAGGCGATCAACGCCTTCCTCCTCGATGGTGGAAAGCGCCTGCGCCCTCTCTTTGCCTACTGCGGGTATCTGAGCGCAGGTGGTAAAGACGACGATGCAATTATACGTGCAATTTCCAGCCTCGAGCTCCTGCAGGGTTGCGCCCTCATCCATGACGATCTCATGGATGCCTCCGACACACGCCGCGGAAAGCCATCCATCCACCGTCTATTCGAGAGCATTCATCGAAACGATGAGCTCTCGGGATCGCCCGCAAACTACGGTGCCTCGGCAGCAATTCTGCTCGGGGATTTAGCCCTCGTTTGGGCCGATCAGATGCTTCATCGCTCCGGCATATCCAATGCGCAGCTCGTTCGCGTCTTGGCGATTTACGACGAGATGCGGGTAGAGATCATGGCAGGACAATTTCTGGACATTCATGAACAAGCATTAGCCACTCAAAGTGTCGCTCGCTCTCTGAAGATCGCCCGCTATAAGTCGGGCAAGTACACGGTCGAGCGACCATTGCACTTTGGTGCAAGTCTTGCTCTCTCGCCAGGTGACGAGCGCGAAAATTTCTTTGCCATGTTCTCGGAATTTGGATTGCCACTTGGGGAAGGCTTCCAGCTTCGCGACGATCTCCTCGGAGTATTCGGGGATCCCACCCTCACCGGCAAACCCGCGGGTGATGATCTGCGTGAAGGGAAACGGACAGTGCTTATGGCTATGACGCAGGATCGCGCATCTGCCAAGCAAGAGACTGTGATTGCTAAGTATTTCGGGGATCGCCACCTGGATACTGAAGGAGTAGAGGCGCTCCGTGCAATCATCATCGAAACGGGCGCACGAGATCACGTCGAAGAACTTATAGAAAAACTGACTCTAACCGCCCTGGACGCTTTGAACCGCGACGAAATTCCCCCAACCGCGCATGCGCTTCTCACTGAACTCGCCTCGATTGCGATGGGCAAGACCGCGTGAGAGCGGCATCAATACGACGAGGCCGATGAATCTCGTCGCGGTAGTCGAAGATCTACTCACGGGATCACCTCGATGTGGGAGCACGCACATCATCGCAATTGATGGCCGAGCTGGAGCCGGAAAGACAACACTCGCCAACGAACTCGCCCTTGCGCTGAGCCCACGTAGAAAAGTCTCGGTTGTTCATCTAGATGAAATCTACGCTGGATGGGAATTGGCACTTAGCGATGCACTCACCACATCGCTTTCGCAGATCTTGGAATCCATCTCTGTTGGAGCAACTATTACAGTCGCCGTTTATAACTGGACACTTCAGCAGTTTGACTCCACACGTGAGATTTCTCCATGCGATCTTCTTATCATTGAGGGAGTAGGAAGCGCCCAACGTGTGGTGCGCGATTTGGCTACTGCCTCAATATGGATCGACATCGACCAACAAACGGGCCTTGAAAGAGTTCTTGGTCGGGATGGATTTGCGATTGCCGATCAAATGAACCTGTGGCAGGAAAGCGAGGAGAGGCACTTCGCTTCGGACGCCACCCGCGAAAACGCTGACTTCATTCTCTCGACTCCCTAGCCAGCCGCGCGTCTAGCCAACTTCGGCGGTCATCGGTGCATAGGATTTTGATGTGTCGGATCTTTCTGGTGAACTCATCGACGGGCGTTATGAACTCCTGCACCAAATAGCCAGTGGAGGCATGGCGACGATCTACGTGGCTTTGGATACACGGTTAGATCGAAAAGTCGCGGTCAAGATTATGCACCCCCACCTCGCAAGCGATGAGAAATTCGTCAATCGCTTTATTCGCGAGGCGAAGGCTGCAGCGGCACTGTCGCATCCAAACATCGTGAGCGTCCAAGACCAGGGCTGGAATCAAAGTGGTATTCCTGCGGTCTTTCTAGTGATGGAATTGGTGGAAGGCCACACTTTGAGGGATTACCTTTTCGAACATGGATCTCTCTCGCCAGCAGAAGCAGTTCACTACCTGATTCCCGTCCTCAGTGCGTTGGAGGCGGCGCACAAGATTGGCATCGTTCATCGCGATATCAAACCTGAAAATATCCTCATTTCATCTTCAGGGCGAGTGAAAGTGGCTGACTTCGGATTGGCGCATGGAGATTTAATTGGTCACACTCTTACAGTCGAATCAAGTGTGATACTCGGAAGTGTCTCCTACCTTTCTCCTGAACAAGTTCAGCGAGGAGTTGCAGATTCGCGAAGTGATGTTTACTCAGTGGGCATAGTCGCATTTGAATTACTCACTGGAGAAAAGCCCTTTTCGGGAGATTCTCCAATCAATATCGCCTACATGCACGTCAACGACCATGTCCCGGCTCCATCCACTCTCGTGGCGGGAATCCCCGAGTCCCTTAACGCACTCGTTTTGCGCGCAACTCACACCAATCCTGATGATCGCCCGAGAGATGCTGGGGAGTTTCTTGAACACATGCGAGCGATTCAAGTCGAGTTGGACCCTAGGCGGAGTCAACTCAGTCTTGAGTTGGATCTGCCGCCAATTGCATTCCGAGAGAAATCTCGTAAGACAAAGCGAGTTTCGCCTCCACATAAATCCATCTCATCTGGCACAGTGTTGGCTATGAAATCGGAGAACAAGAACGCGCGAGGGAAATCCACGCAGACGGCCCTGGAGAAGAAACGCAAGGCTAGCTCTCGGGTGCGCAGAAATAGGTGGGTTGCCGGTCTGTCGGCTCTGTTCGTCGTAGCGGGCATTTGGTACGCCTTTGCTGGACACGGAAATAAAGTCCTAGTTCAATCCGTAGTGGGGCAGACGCTCGCTCAGGCGAATTCGGTTCTCGGGCCTCTTGGATTGCATGCCAAGGTGGCGGAGCAAGTCTTTAGTGAAATTGTCAAACAAGGAAAGATCATCTCTTCGGATCCCAGCGGTGGCGGGCGTATTGCCGCTGGCGGGACCGTCTCCCTCATTGTGTCAAAGGGTCCAGAACGATTCTCAGTACCGGTTCTAAGAGGTCTAACCCAAGCCGAAGCAGCATCTCTTTTCCAGAAGAATTCACTCACACTTGGCAGCCTCGCTGAGACTTTCAATCCCAGCGTTGCGCAAGGACTCATCATCAGTTCCACACCAAAGGCCGGAACATCCGTGAGGCGCGATTCCATAATCAACCTCGTTATAAGCAAAGGCCCCGAACTCCTTGTGTTGAATTCATATGTTGGCAAGAGCGGAGATCAAGCCCTCACGGAACTCACTAACGCCGGCTTTGTAGTGTCCACCACCTACACCTACAGCGATTCCGTAGCGATAGGCGCAGTCATCAGCCAAACACCTGATGCTGGTGGAGGAACTGCCGCCAAGGGAACGAAGGTCGCACTCATAGTTTCGCAAGGCAGCGAATCAGTCTTCGTGCCGAATGTATATTCATTCACGCAAGCCAGAGCCACGGTCATGCTTCAAGATCTAGATCTTGTGGTCAGCGTGAAGAAAATTGGTACGAAGGCGGTCAAGACCGTAACAAATATTTCCCCCAAGGTCGGTACTCAAGTGAAACGTGGCAGTACGGTCATCATCACAGTAGGGTAGGCAAATGCCCTCTCCACGGCCCCGCATCGGCGCTCACGTACCTACAAGCGGCGGAATGGCGAAACGATCGATCGCTTATGCCCAAGCCGTTAAGGCTGAGGCCATTCAAGTATTCGCCTCAAACCCCCGTGGCTGGGCGATGCCGGAAGCCAATAAAGAAGCCGACGACGCGTTCAAAGCACGAGCACGCGAAAGTGACATCGCGACGTACGTTCATGCCCCATATCTGATAAATCTGGGCTCTCCCACAGTGGCAACATACGAGAATTCCCTTGCCTCGACTAAATATTCCTTGCAACGTGGAGCCGACATTGGCGCGCTCGGAGTCGTTATTCACACCGGTTCGGCAGTCGACGTCGGCCACGTCGCAAATGCGTGGAAGCAGATTCATGATGGCATGATGCCGATTCTAGAAGCCTTGCCCGAGGATTCCCCGACGCTGCTACTTGAGCCGACTGCTGGGCAAGGTCAATCATTAGTAAAGAGGCTTGAAGATTTAGTCCATTATCTAGATGCCCTTGAGCATCATCCAAAGGTCGGTATCTGTCTGGACACTTGCCATGTTTTCGCCGCAGGCCATGACATCAAGAAAAAGGGTGGGATGACAGAGACCCTTGACCTGCTCGTATCCATTGTTGGGGCAGAGCGCTTTCAACTGGTGCACGTCAATGACTCCATGGACGTGTGCGGTGCGCTTAAAGACCGTCATCAAAATATCGGTGACGGAGAAATCGGTGTCGATCCCTTCAGGGAACTTTTGGCCCACCCCGCTGTTGCCAACACTTCACTTATCCTAGAAACTCCCGGTCAGGAACCTGAGCACGGCAAAGAAGTGGCACTTCTTAAGAAATTTCGCGGATAGAAAATGCGCTTGCGGTTAGCCCCTTTTGCCCTGCTCGGAGTAGCCGCAATGTGGGGCGCGGCGTTCGTTCTGATGAAGGGTGCTATTAAGCGACAGGACGTGAATAGTTTTCTCTTTACACGCTTTGCTGTAGCCGCAGTGGTGATGGTTCTCCTCAAGCCCAAAGTCGTGAAACTCTTCACCCGCGACCTTGTCACAAAAGGATTTATCGCCGGTTGTTTTCTCGGATCGGGCTACATTCTGCAAACTCTAGGATTGGCCAGAACTACCGCAGCAGTTACAGGTTTCGTCACGGGAATGTACGTGATAGCCACTCCCCTCATCGCAGCCCTCGTCCTCCGCCAAAAAATCTCCAGACGAACCTGGGCATATGTGCTTATCGCTACCGCGGGTCTGGCACTACTTGCGCTGCACGGATGGTCCGTTGGCATCGGAGAACTATTGGTTTTCTTTAGTGCAATCGCCTTCGCCTCCCACATCATCGCCTTGGGCCAATGGAGCAACGGACGCGATGCTTATGGCCTCACCGTGATTCAACTGGCTACTTGTGCTCTATTGGCGGGCCTGGCTTCGTTAAAATCGGGTTACCAACTCCCTCCCGATCGTGGCGTATGGGCAGTGGTTGTCTTCACAGCCGTCTTTGCCACAGCAATCGCCTTCATTATTCAAACCTGGTCTCAGGCTCACATGACTTCAACCAAGGTCGCGGTCATATTGACGATGGAGGTCGTCTTTGCAGCTATATTCGCAATCATTTTCGGTGGAGAAACGCTCACCTTGCAAATCGCACTCGGAGGCGCACTCGTCGTCGGAGCCATGTACATGATCGTCTTGCAAGAAGCATGAGATGATATTTCCATGCGCGTAGATCTTCGTTCCGACACAGTCACTGTCCCATCAAATGCAATGCGTGAGGTTATGTCGCAGGCACCGGTCGGCGATGATGTCTACGCTGAAGATGTAACTGCCAACTCACTAGAGGAGAGGGTCGCCGCGCTTTTCGGCAAGGAGGCTGGAGTATTCACACCAACGGGCTCTCTGGCAAACCAACTTGCCATACGGATGCTCGTCGCGCCAGGCGAGGAACTCATCGCTGAGACCAACTCACACATTGTTCGAGCCGAACTTGGTGCGGCTGCAACATTTAGCGGAATCACAACTCGCACCTGGCCAGCACAGCGCGGGTTGCTCGATGCGGATGACCCCATGGAGATCGCTCGACCATCATCTGGACCATATTTGGTTTCGACGACAGCGATTGCGGTGGAGAACACTCACAACTTCGGTGGAGGCACCGTTCAACCCATCGAACAGATCGCCAAGCTTCATAAAGAAGCAAGCAAAGTTGGAATCGCCTTGCATCTTGACGGTGCCCGGATCTGGAACGCACATACAGCCAGCGGGGTTGCCTTCGCCGAGTACGCAAAGTATTTCGACACTGTCAGCGTTTGTTTCTCTAAAGGCCTCGGCGCGCCGGTTGGTTCCATGATGCTTTCGACAAAAGAGATAGTGGCCAAGGCGCGTGTATGGCGCAAGCGCTATGGCGCCGGAATGCGTCAAATAGGGATACTGGCGGCAGCGGCCCATTATGCACTCGACACGAACCTTCCGCTCCTAGTGCAAGATCATCGACGCGCCAAGTTCATTGCCCAGAAATGCTTTGAGGTAGCCCCATCGGTTGTGAATCCATCTCACGTCGAGACAAACATTGTTGGCCTCGATCTTTCGCAACTTCCACTATCTGCAGCAGAATTCGCGCAAATGGTAAAGGACGAAGGTGTTCTGATTAGTTCACTTGGTCCAAAGTTTGCACGGCTAGTTACTCACCTGGACATCGACGATGACGCTATGACATACGCAGCTGAGGTTCTCGCAGCGGCGTTAAAGCGCGCCCTCGTGTCGCAGTAACCACTCTTTAGCATCCAGGCCGTACGCATAATTTCCCAGCGCTCCACCAGTCTTCACGACGCGATGACAAGGAACCACCACGACAATTGCATTCTTTGCACATGCGGTGCCTGCCGCTCTTACGGCCGCTGGAGATCCGGCGCGCTGTGCTAGATCTGCGTACGAAAGAACTTTCCCCGCCCTAATTTTTCGCATCGCTTTCCATGCGGCTTGTGAAAAATGCGCACCTGGTTGTCTCACTGTGATTGCATTGATCGCTTCAACATCTCCATCAAAATAATCGTCAATCAAATCCGAAATCACGGGTATCCGCTTGACGCGGTCGATTCCGCGTTGGATATCTAGATCCTCGAGAGAGTCTAGAAGTGAGTCGTAGTTGCTGAAATTTGCCCCGAGCAGAACATGCTCATCTGCCATGAGATGAATCGTGCCGATAGGAGTCTTGGTCGATGTGTAGAGCAAACTCATTGAGCCAGATTAGCGATCGCGAAGCATCTCCGCTACGAGAAAAGCCAACTCGAGGGATTGAGCGTGATTGAGACGTGGATCGCATGCAGTTTCGTACCGCATCGCTAAATCCTCATGAGAGATTTGCTCTCCCCCTCCCACGCACTCTGTCACGTCATCGCCCGTAAGTTCAATGTGAATCCCACCAGGATGGGTTCCCAGAGACTTGTGAACCTCAAAGAAGCCCTTGACTTCATCCAAGACATCATCGAAACGGCGTGTCTTGTAACCGCTTGGCGCCTCGTACGTGTTGCCGTGCATCGGATCGCAGACCCACAGAACCTGCGCACCTGACTTGGTAACTCCCTCGACAAGGGTCGGCAACACCTCTCGAATCTTGCCAGCTCCCATACGGGTAATGAAGGTGAGACGGCCTGGCTCGCGATCTGGATCCAATTTATCTATGAGGGCAAGTGCATCATCTACCGTGGATTTAGGCCCGAGCTTCACACCAATGGGATTGCGGATCTTGGATGCAAAGTCAATATGGGCACCATCGAGTTGACGGGTGCGCTCACCAATCCAGACAAAATGGGCCGAAACGTCATACGGCTGTTGCGTCCGCGAATCAATGCGGGTGAGCGCCTTTTCGTACTCCATGATGAGGGCCTCGTGACTTGCGAAAAATTCCACGGTTTTGAACGCAGCGGGGTCCACTCCAGCTGAACGCATGAAAGCCAAAGCTCGGCCAATCTCATTGGCCATCTCTTCGTAGCGCATTCCGACAGAGGAGTCGCGGATGAAACCCTTGTTCCATTCATGTACTTGACGAAGATCAGCAAATCCGCCTTGAGTGAAGGCGCGAACAAGGTTCAGGGTTGCGGCCGAAGTGTTGTACACCTTGAGCAGTCTTTGCGGGTCGGGAGTTCTAGCTGCGAGTGTGAATTCCAAATCATTGACTGCATCACCACGGTAGGCAGGAAGGGTGAGATCTCCACGCGTTTCCAAATCATTTGACCGGGGTTTGGCAAACTGTCCGGCCATTCGTCCTACTTTGATGACGGGCAAACTCGAGTAGTACTGAAGGACAGCAGCCATCTGCAAAATAGTTTTGATCCGATTCCGAATTGAATCAGCCGTTGCTGCTGCAAAAGTTTCAGCACAGTCTCCCCCTTGAAGCCAGAAAGCTCTACCGGCTGCGGCCTCTGCTATGCGAGCCTTGAGGTTGTCGCACTCACCGGCGAAGACCAACGGAGGGTACATCCGTAGTTCTGCCAGCGCGGCGGTAACGGCAGGGCTTTCACTACCACCTGGCCAAGTCGGTTGTTGTTCAGCGACAAGGCCAGGGGCAAAGAGGGAATCCAAAGTGGTCATAGTCTCCTAGCCTAGAGAATGTATGGATGATCGCGGCGTGCGATTACCCGAAGAAAACCTCAGCCTCCTTGTAAAGTTCGGGATCGACCAGTTTCAATTTTTCAGTAGCTGATGCCAGGGGCACTCGGACAATATCGGTGCCATGCAATGCCACCATTTTGCCCCAGTCGCCCTCGTGAGCTGCTGTGATCGCGTGAAGTCCGAAGCGGGTTGCCAGAACTCGATCGAAGGCAGTGGGCGTTCCACCCCGCTGGATGTGACCCAGGACGGTGCTGCGAGCCTCCTTGCCGGTGCGAGCCTCGATTTCTTGAGCAAGCCAGTCACCGATTCCAGAGAGCTTCACGTGTCCGAAAGCGTCTAGCGCTTGATCTTTGACCATCATGTCGCCATCTTGGGCAATCGCACCCTCGGCCACCACGATGATGGGGGAATAGTTGACCTTGAATCGAGATTCGACCCATTCGCAGACCTTATCCAGGGAGAACTTCTGCTCCGGAATCAAAATACAGGCAGCCCCGCCGGCTAGGCCCGAGTGCAGTGCAATCCATCCTGCGTGACGTCCCATCACTTCTACAACCAGGGCTCGGTGGTGAGATTCAGCCGTTGTGTGAAGACGGTCAATTGCCTCCATGGCGATATTCACCGCAGTATCAAAGCCGAAGGTGTAGTCAGTGTTGTTGAGATCGTTATCGATTGTCTTGGGAACGCCAACGACTTTCACGCCAAGAGCATCAAGTTTTGTGGCGACCCCGAGGGTGTCTTCCCCGCCAATGGCAATCAGAGCGTCAACGCCAGCCTTTGCCAGGTTTTCCTTGATTCGGTCGATTCCGCCCTCAATTTTGAAAGGATTCGTTCGAGAAGATCCCAGAATCGTTCCCCCACGCGGCAATATTCCGCGGGTCGCGGCAATATCTAGAGGCATCGTCAAACCTTCAAGCGGGCCCCTCCATCCGTCGCGATATCCGACAAATTCATGACCGTACTCTTTAACGCCCTTGCGGACGATCGCACGAATTACAGCATTGAGGCCAGGACAATCTCCCCCACCAGTTAGGACACCAATACGCATCGCAGTTCACTCCAACGCTCGAATAGAAAATGGGCATATGTAGCCCGTCAAGGGTCAACGCTGACGATGCAAAGTCTATCCTTCCTCCACCACGTGATTCTCCCCCAGGGACTTAGATGGCACCCCCACAAAGGGCACTGACATGAAGACCTATGCCCCTAGCTCCAGAAATCAAGCAATGCCTCGCGGGCAGAGCGATGTTAGGAGCCCGTGATGTCGCCGGACCCAAACCCAGGTACCAACTCTTAATCAATCCATGCAATGAGAGAAATTTCGACACTGATCCATACGTCTGCCCCTCCACTGCGAAAGATTTCTCCAACTGAGCAGAGGCAATCATCGTTACTGCCGAATGCGATCCGTTGAGAGACGACGGATTAAAATACGAACAGCTGCTACGAGAATCCGGGGTTCGGACGTACTACAAGGAGTACCCCGGAATGATCCATGGCTTTGCAAACCTGGGAGCGATTACACCCATGGCACACCAAGGGATATCGGATTGCGCCGCATTAATGAAAACCATCACCGACTAAGCGGTAACGCGTACGCCCTTACCGACTACGACGATGCCTCCAGGGGAAATCGTAAAACGTTCGCGGTCGCGCTCAAGGTCTACGCCGATCTGCGCACCGGGTTCGACGACGACGTTCTTATCTAATATCGCGCGTTGCACAACTGCGCGGTCCCCGATCTTGACCGAAGGCATCAACACCGAACCATCGACAAATGCGCCATCAGATACAACGACGTCATAGGAGGCGACCGTTCGATTCAGATGTCCTCCAGCAATGATTGAACCTGCACCGACGATCGAGTCTTGGGCAATTCCGCCTTCACTGAATTTGGCAGGGGGAAGAGAAGGCGGGTTGGTCAGAAGCGGCCACTCACGATTGTATAAATTGAAAATCGGATGGACAGAAACTAAATCCATGTGAGCGTCGAAATAGGCATCAATCGAGCCCACATCTCGCCAATATCCCTTGTCGCGATCTGTCGCACCGGGAACCACGTTGTTGGCGAAGTCGTATACCTTGGCAGAGCCATTGCGGGTCAGCATGGGGATTATGTTGGCGCCCAGATCATGGCGGCTCTCAAGATCTTCCGAATCGAGTATCAACGCCTCTTCCATGACATCTCTTCGAAAAATGTAATTGCCCATCGATACAAGACAGGTATCAGGATGGCCCGGCATCGCAGGAGGGTTGCTCGGCTTCTCATGGAACGCTTTGATCGTGAGACCGTCATCGGCAAGCTCTATGACACCAAATTCGCTGGCTTCGGACCGCGGCATGCGAATGGCCGCGACCGTCACCCCTGCCCCTGTATTGAGGTGCTGGTCAAACATCTGACTTGGATCCATGCGATAAACGTGGTCCGCACCGAAAACTAGAATGTGCTTAGGATCTTCATCATGAATTAAATTGAAGTTTTGCAAGATCGCATCGGCGCTTCCGGTGTACCACCGAGGGCCCAACCTTTGCTGGGCAGGAACCGGGGTAATGAAGTTACCTAGAAGCGTCGACATGCGCCACGTAGTCGTTATGTGCTTATCGAGAGAGTGTGATTTGTACTGAGTGAGAACGGCAATCTTCAACATGCGCGCATTGACAAGATTGGAGAGTACAAAATCTACCAATCGATACGAGCCGCCAAAGGGAACAGCGGGTTTGGCACGGTCGGCGGTAAGCGGCATCAAGCGCTTTCCTTCACCTCCCGCGAGGACTATTCCTAATAGGAGGTCGCGACGCATAACGTAACGATAGCCTTCTCCATGCACGCCGCCTAGACCATGACATGTCGTGAGGAGTTTCGATGGAGCCGATAAGAGTTGGCCTGGTTACGAAAGAGTGGCCGCCACATGTCTACGGCGGTGCCGGTGTGCACGTAGTCCAACTTGCAGAGGCCCTTGGCAAAAGACCAGAGATTTCACTTACAGTTCACTGTTTTGGAGAGAAACGTTCCGACGCTATTGGCTATCCGACCCCATTAGAATTTGCTCATTCCAATCCGGCGATTGCCGCCGTTGCAACAGACCTTGCAATAGCAGACGCACTTTCAAACGTTGATGTAGTTCATACTCACACGTGGTACGCGAACATGGCTGGCCATATCGCATCCCTCCTGCATGGTATCCCCCACATCATGAGCGGACATTCCCTTGAACCGTTGCGACCGTGGAAGGCCGAACAGCTCGGCGGTGGATATCAACTTTCATCATGGATAGAGCGAACCGCAATAGAAAGTGCTGCGGCCGTTATAGCAGTCAGTGACGGAATGCGCGCTGACATCCTCTCGGCATACCCGAATGTTGATCCGGTAAGAGTCCACACGATCCGCAATGGGGTAGACACTGAAAAATTCTCACCCAACGACGACCTGAAAGTCCTCGAGAAGTATGGAATCTCAAGACGCTACGCGCTTTTTGTCGGGCGAATTACCCGCCAGAAGGGATTGGCTCACCTGCTCCGCGCGTGGGAGAAGGTGCCACACGAGTACGGCCTGGTTATCGCAGCTGGAAGTCCCGATGAAGCAGGAATAGGCCTTGAGATTGCAGATCTCATCGAAGAATTGCAAAAAACCCGATCAAATATCTGGTGGATCAAGAAGATGCTGCCACACGATGAACTCACGGCCGTTCTCACAGCCGCCGATCTCTTTATCTGCCCGTCGATCTACGAACCCCTGGGAATCGTCAACCTCGAAGCGATGGGTTGCGCTACGGCGGTTCTCGGATCAGCCGTTGGCGGAATACCTGAAGTAGTTGCCGATGGAATCACGGGCAAATTAGTTGAGTATTCCGCCAACCATGAGAAGTTCGAGTCTGATCTGAGAGAGGCCATCGTTGAACTCATGAGAAAGCCAGAACTCCTCATCCAATACGGCAATGCCGGGCGAGTACGAGCACAATCTGAATTCGGCTGGGACGCTGTAGCCGAAACCACCCTCGCCCTCTATTCGCAAGTACTGTCACGATAGAAAAGGCACTGAAATGACGAGGAAAAGTTGGTCGCTTTTTGTGGCTGTGGGCTTTCTGTGGGGTATTCCATATCTGCTGATCAGGGTGGCCGTGCGCGATTTCAGTCCCGCTATGGTCGTTTTCTCTCGAGTGCTGATCGGCGCCCTCATCCTCGTGCCGCTTGCACTACGCCAGAAATCCTTTGGTGCTGCCCTTAAAAACTTTAAATACATTTTCCTTTACGCTGCCGTTGAAATTATGGGTCCATGGTTCTTGATCACCAAAGCTGAAATGAAGATTTCCTCTGGTCTTGCCGGCCTTTTAGTGGCCACCGTTCCCATTTGGGCAACCATCTACGCCTCCATCACGGGCGACAAGACGGTCTGGCATCACAAGAGACTTATGGGATTGGTCATTGGATTCGTGGGTCTGGTCGCAGTCGTTGGCATCGAAAGTCTTTCTGGAAAGAATTCAATCTGGGCAATATTTTCCATCCTCGTCGCCGCAGTTGGATATGCCTTAGCGCCCAATATGATCATGAAGAAATTGCCGCATGTTTCAGGGCTTGCGATAAATGCTCTTGCAATGACAATGGCTACGGTTGTTTATGCTCCATTTGCGATCATTCAATGGCCAACCGGACATGTCTCCAGAGATTCTCTCCTGTCCGTAATTGCTTTAGGTATCTTCCCGACAGCCATGGCATTTGTTGTCTTCTTTGCCGTGCTCAAAGAGATCGGTCCTGCTCGGGCATCGCTGGTGACTTATCTCAATACCGCATTTGCCGTCGTGCTTGGAGTTCTGATTCTCTCGGAACCGTTGACACTTGGGATCATTATTGGATTGCCACTAGTCCTTGCAGGGTCATACTTTGCCAGCAGAAAACCAAACAGACTCTCCTAGACCTTCCCCTAGTTAGTTCGGAGTCTCCTGAAGGTCCATTCCGTGAGAGATTAAGTAGAGCGAGCCAGTCGCGCCCTTGGATTCGGCCAGCCCAGGGAAAAATGTGAACCCAAGGACGGCGACTAGGAGACATACGAGTCTGCGTGAATTCTTCATGGTGGACTGCCTAGAAATTCGCCTCAACATAGATACTTTGGTCGGCCTGAGCCGCATTACCCACCGCAATTGCCTGTTCATAGGCATATATCGCCCGGTCCTTGTACCCCATCTCAACGACTACCCGGGCAATCTCACCCCAGTGAGTGGCCAATTCTCGATCAGGGATTGCCGTGCGCATGTAATCCACCGCACGTTCCAATTGCATGAACGACTCGTCGAATTTTCCAAGTCGGAAGAGCACCTTCGCCTCTTGCGAGAACAAGCTTGCCTTTGGCCCGGGAATCTCGGCTGGAAGTTCTGCAAGACCCTTTCTCACATACATCAACGCCTTTTCAAAATTGCCAAGGCGTATCTCCACCTCTGAAAGCGTGATACAGGCGTAAGCCGCTGATCCAGGGTTGTTCTGAGACGCCAAGTCAAGGTAGGCAGATTCTGCCAAATCATGGATTCTGCTGAGATCTGGGTCTGGCATATCCAACATCCATTTTGCAGCGTTGTCGTTCAAAACGGGAAGAACCTGATTGAGCTCGGCAAGCTTTGTCCAGTGGAT
>JANMBV010000084.1:0-2033 GCA_031360585.1 Actinomycetes bacterium
CCAGGCCGAGACCCGGAATCGAGACCCACCACTGGCGGCGTCGCGGCACGCGCAGTGTCAGATCGGCAAGTGTCTTGATCCCGGCTGCGCGCAGCACCTTTGCCAACCGGTTTGGCAGCCAAAGTTCGACCGCATCGCCGATCAGCGGCGTTGGCATAGGCGCGTGACGAAGTGCGTCGATCGCGACTGAAGCAAGCCGTGCAGACTTGGCACGACCAGGTGCGGCAACTGCCAGGGTATCGGCGAGGTCTTGTCGGCCGCGCGCCAGCGCGAACGCAATGAGTTGGCGCTTGATATCGCCCACCACCGAGCGCACCGATTGGCCCGGTTGACGTCGCTCGCCGCAGTATTGGTCGACGGCATCGCGAGAAGACACGCCTTCGAGCCAGGCGCGCAGGGTCGCCAGCGACGCCGCGTCTGGCCAGGCGGCACTTTCACGATCGGTTACGGACAGGCTGGTTTTCAAGGCAAGCAGTTTGCGGTTTTCGCAATACTACTGTGATAATAAAGTTTATCGCAATGGTGATGACAAGAGCTCTCTCGTTCGAGGCGGGCACCGCCGGGTTCGGGCTTGGGTCTCCCTCGAACAGCACCAGCGGGCAATCGCCGTGGACGTCACCTGTCGGCGTTGCCGGATATCTCCATTTTCTGCATTTGCTTGGTTGTCTGGATTTGCTTAGAATCCGCTTATGAGCACCGATCTCAGTACCCCAGTTCTGATGCGCCGCATCGCGCAGCTTGAGGCCACCGTTGGGCGCCTGCGCGAAGACCTCGGCAGCTTGCGCTCGGCCGTCAGCAAGCATGGGCCGCTGCTGCCAAGATCCCGAGATGTTCGGGCGCGAGCGGCGCACGCCCAGGCACCCGCCAAGTACGGCCAGCACGCTCAGGCCACTGGAGGCTTGGCTGGCGCTACCGCGCGCGGCGAGGCAGCGCGAGTTCAGTGGGTCAAAGAAGGTCTCGTCGTTCCCGGCGAACAGCTCGCGCACGCGTGGGGGCTCACGCGCCAGGCCTTGGCGCCGGCCGCAGTCAGGGGTGAAGTTTTTGCAGTGAAGGTCGGCAATCGGCTGTACTACCCGCATGCGTTCCTTGGCATGGACCGCGAGGATGTGGCGGCCGTCTGCCGTGCACTCGGTGATCTGGGTGCCAGTGAAAAGCTGATGTTCTGGCTGCGCGAGCACGGCGTCTTGGCCGGCAAGAGCGTTGCTGCGTCATTGGAGGCGGGGATTCCTTTGGCCAAGGTGCAACGCCTAGCAGCATCGTGGGCACGCGAGCGAGGTGCCTTGCATGGCGCCAGAAGTGCAGCTGCGGCTGCCTGAACTTGGTTCCTTCGAGGACTTGCTTCGCCCGATCCGCGTCGAGGTGGCGTCACTCGTTCGGTTGAGCCGACACCCTGCCACGGAGCCGTACTGGTCGGCTGGCGTCTACCGCTTCGATGATCCCGATTCCGGTGGTGCCGGCGCCTTCGGCACCTGCTACGCCGCGAGTACCATTGATGTGGCGTTCGCGGAGAGCGTCATCCATGAGTGCGGGCGCTTTGTCGGCGGCAGCTACGAGGTGCCGGCCGCAGAATTGATCGAGCGCTCGGTCGTGCGGTTTGCTTGCGAACGGCGCAAGACGCTGGTGTTGGCCGACTTGACGGGCGCGGCACTCAAGTCCCTGGGTCTCAACAATGACATCAGTGCATCCGCCGACTACGCGACGAGCCAGGTAT
This sequence comes from Actinomycetes bacterium, assembly GCA_031360585.1. Classification (GTDB taxonomy): domain Bacteria; phylum Actinomycetota; class Actinomycetes; order Nanopelagicales; family Nanopelagicaceae; genus QYPT01. The sequence goes on from JANMBV010000084.1 coordinate 1,712, forward strand.
GGGCAAGGGCAATTCACGGTGCGAGCCCGCGCTGGGATGGAGTCAGATACGTGTCGCGGCAGATGAACAGGGGGTTCGCATACGCCATTTTTGAACGCAGCGGGCTTGTCAAGTTGGGAGCCGCAAAGCTCAAGGCGCGGCAGGTCGATGACCTCTGCGATCGGTTCAACGTCACAGCGGTCTGACGGCGCTGCCGTCCGAATCCGAAGGTCGGCAAGCTGGTGGACACCGGCTGTTCGTCAGCAAAAGCTGGTCGGCTCCACTCGGCCACTACCAGTCGTACAAGCATTCAGAAAATCGCGGCGCCAACGACCGGTTTCAA
>JANMBV010000115.1:0-27155 GCA_031360585.1 Actinomycetes bacterium
ACCGGCTTAAGGTCGTTCCGGTTGATCTAAGCAAGGCAAAACTATTCGTGATTCAAGCCGAGGAAGCTGTGTCCGAACTCGGAAATATTCAGACACTTCGAATTCAGTTTGATCTCGAATTTGACTTCCTTCGAGAGACCCGCAATGGCTTGCACTATCAAGCCAAACCGATTGGAAGAGCCCAAACAGACCACGCGATTGCTACCGCCAAATCATTGTTAGCGGCAGCTTGGGATATCTTGAACTAGGACACCAGGATGGAACGCTTCGAAAGTCCCATGAAATAGCCTTCTATAAGGGTTTTTGGGGCAAGATCTGGAGTTTGCGAAGCACCAAGGGTAATGAAGAGCGGCGTGAAATGTTCAACGGTTGGATGGGCGTATGGCATACCTGGAGCGCTGGATTTGAAGTTGGCTAGCTCATCGATGTTTCCAGTCGCCATCGCTTCGGCTGCCCATTGGTCGAAGTCACTTGACCATGCAGGAGCCTCTGCTTCGATGCTCCAATCGCGAAGGTATGGAAGACCGTGTGTCATGAAACCAGAGCCGATGATTAGAACGCCTTCGTCTCGCAGAGGTTGCAGGCGCTTTCCTAAATCCATGAGCAGGTATGGATTAGACGTCGGCATAGACATTTGCAGAACCGGAATATCTGCATCCGGGTACATGATCTTCAGCGGCACCCACGCGCCATGGTCTAGCCCGCGATCGCTCTGGTGAATGGGTTCATGTGCAGGCATCAGCGCGGCCACCTTTTGGCCCAGCTCGGTTGCCTCGGGGGAGTTGTACTTCATGTCGTAGAATTTCTGCTCAAAACCGTAGAAGTCATAGACGAGCGGAACGTTTGCTGCGACGTTGCTCAAGGTGATCGGAGCGGACTCCCAATGGGCAGAGACAATAAGGATCGCCTTGGGTCTTGGCAGATCCTTGGCGATTTGGACCAACTCTTGCGACCAGATCGGATCATCCAAGAGCATTGGGGCGCCGTGGCCGATGTAGAGGGCGGGCATCTTTGTTTCCATGCGTGGATCATAGCAGATGTAGTTGAAAGTTCAACTATCTTGCAGAACTCGGTCACCGGACTTGGATAGGCTGACCCGCGTGAGCGAGCTTTCAGTCCAGATCCGATTGGCCTTGGATGCCGCCGTCGAAGCCATCGGCGGATCTCCCCGCGAAGGCCAGATCGAGATGGCTGAAGCGGTCGGAAATGCTCTCTCAGACCGACATCACCTGTTGGTTCAGGCTGGTACCGGCACTGGAAAATCGCTGGCGTACTTGGTTCCGGCATTGGTTTATGGCAAAAAAGTCCTTGTTGCTACGGCCACTTTGGCTTTGCAGCGGCAGTTAGTCGAACGGGATCTGCCAAGAATTGTGCCCGCGCTATCGAAGGTCCTGGGTCGCGAGATTACATACGGAATTTACAAAGGCGTGGGCAACTACGTCTGCTTGCAGAAAATGAACAGCGAAGGCGGTGATCCAGATGGCGAGGCCGTACTAGAAGTCAGCAGTCTGGAAAAAGATGCCAAGCGATTACATGATTGGGCGAGAAAACCCGGTGTATCGGGGGACCGCGATGACGCACCTGATGTCGATAGACGAGTGTGGATGGCCAATTCACTATCTGGCCGCGAGTGCGTGGGTGCCGACGTTTGTGATTATGGCCCGCAATGTTTTGCTGCGATTGCAAAAGGCAAAGCCCAGAGCGCAGACGTTGTCGTCACCAACCACACCCTTCTTGCAATCGAGATTGTCGATTCGCATCCGATTCTGCCCGAGCGCGATGCGGTGATCCTGGACGAGGCCCATGAGTTCATGGATCGCACGACCCAAGCGGTCACGGAAGAACTCACCGGTCCGCGCGTATCGCGCGCTGCGGGGATGGCGAAAAAATACATGCCTGGCAAGCTATCGGATGCCTTCACCAAGGCCGCTCTTGCCTTTAGCGATGCCATGGATGATTACGGCCAACGCGTTAAATATGAAACTCATCTTCAAGGCCGCCTGATCGAATTGCCATCAGAACTGGAATCACCTATTCGCAAGGTGCGTGAGAGCGCCCAGGAGATAATGCGATCGATCAGCGCTGATGAAGAGATCATTGACTCCGATTCCATTGCTGAGCGAGCTCGAGTTAAAGGCGCTGTAAATGAGATTTCTACAACGGCGGCTAAAATTTTGAAGATGGGCAAAGGGCAAGTCCTCTGGTATGAACCAACTTTTTCAACTTTGCATCTTGCGCCTTTAACTGTCTCATCGGTGCTCCGTAACAACTTGTTGACAAAGACGCCGGTGATTGCGACGTCGGCGACTCTCACGGTCGGAAAAGGCTTTGACGCGATGGCAAGAAATATCGGCTTCGTCGTTGACGACGACGTGGACGTCGAGGTCGAGGAAGGCGATGTAGACCCGAGCAATGTGCAGATGCTCGATGTTGGCTCTCCCTTTGATTTCGCCAACCAAGGCATGCTCTATCTGCCAAAGCACCTGCCCGAGCCAGGCCGTGACGGCCCAAGTCTTGACGCTCTGACAGAACTTGGAGAGCTCATTGATGCCGCTGGCGGGCGGACATTGGCCCTCTTCTCGTCATGGCGCGGTGTTGAGGCAGCCGATGCGCACCTTCGAAAAGTTCTAGCCGAGTTGCCAATCAAGATCATCACCCAGAAACGCGGTGATGCGGTGGGACCCTTAGTTGAGCGCTTTGCCCAGGACGAAACGTCGATACTGCTCGGAACTATCAGCCTCTGGCAGGGCGTAGATGTGCCGGGCGCTTCCTGCATTCTGGTGGCGATTGACCGGATCCCCTTTCCTCGCCCTGATGATCCGGTGATGTCTGCGCGAGCTGCTGAAGTCGATGCCGCAGGCGGCAGTGGGTTTATGAAAGTGTCGATGCCACGGGCTGCGCTGATGCTTGCCCAAGGGACGGGCCGACTCATTCGATCAATGGATGATCGTGGGGTAGTGGCGATCCTTGATTCTCGCATTGTCACCAAGCGCTACGGATCCGTATTGCTCAATTCGATGCCGCCGCTCTGGCGTACATCCGATGAGAAAACTGTGAAAGAGTCGTTGCGAAGACTGCACGCCTCATTTACAGAAGGAGAGAAAGACTAGAAATCTCGCTCGAGAATATTTCGCACCGTCGGCCATGTCTTGGCAAAACTCGGATGCAACGCCATGGAATCTACGTCCTTCCATTGCACCCAGAGAAGTTCTTGTGATTCATCGTTCATCTCATGTGGAATCAAGTGTGGGGTGGCGCTGGCGATGACGGTGTCGTATCGCCAATCTCCGTGATCATCGTGGACCGTGCGATGGATAGTCAGAAGGTCTGGGTCGATACCGGTTTCCTCGACGGCTTCACGAAGTGCGGCTTCAATGACGCTTTCGTGCGAATCTCGCGCACCGCCAGGTATGCCCCACGTGTCGCCGTTATGAACCCATGGGGCTCGATGTTGAAGGAGGATGGTCTGCTCACGTAGAAGCAACAGTCCGGCTGCCCCATGCAGGCCCCAGTGCTTACCACCGCATCGACACTGGACCCAGCCGTCCCCATCGCGATGTGCCATGAGAACACTTTAGGGGCACCGCTGCACTCTTTCCACAACGCTTCCATCATCAGGCTGGTCTGAGTTTTAGAACTTTTACTCTGAGCAGATGTTCAATTCCAAATTGAAGATTTTCGGCTTCGCCCTTATTTGTCCGATCCTACTTCTGCCTCAACTAGTGCAGACGGATAGCGCTCACGCCGTCGACTGCGCGAGCAAAGTCTGCATCGACGTTTACACGCAAGACGGGCAACTGGTAATCGAGGCACACAAAGGCAGTGGACCTCAAGTCCGGGTGACGAAAAAGGTCTGGCCAAAAGTGAAACCAAAACCAGAGCCGAGAGTGAGTTCATCGCCAAGGCCCAAAGCCACCTCTCCATATATCGCTCCCAAGTCGGCAATCAAGAAAAAAGTAACCGTGCGCAAAGTGGCGCGCAAAGTCGTGCGCAAAGTCGTGCGCAGAGTCGTGCGCAGAGTGGTGCCGAAAGTTTCGCTCAATGACAAGTTGATCAAATTGATACCGACCGGAAATATCGCGCACGAGCCTTCATCACATGCCGTGGTCAATATTCCTGTCATCTATTGGTGCGATTTACCCGGCATCTTCAGCACGAAGGTGGCCATCATTGGCGAAGCTGTGGACGTGACGATGAGGCCATCTTTTCTGTGGAGTTTCGGCGACGGATCTTTCTATGCGACCACCTCGCCAGGTTCGGCATACCCAAACCAGCTCATCTCTCATACGTACAGGAAGTCAGGAACCTACGCGATCGTCCTGGTGGCAACATGGGCAGGAACGTGGAGCAACAACGGGGTCGCGCGGGCGATAACCGGTAAAATACGGAAGGTTTCGGTAGCCATGGTCAGCATCGCCAACGCTCCCACCCGTTTGACGAAGTAGTTCATGAGCAAGCCGCTATTTTCCACAAGCTGGGCAGTGCACTCTGAGAAATGTGGGCGCAGGCGAGAACCATCCTCTTCCATGACAACACTTACATCACCACATGACTTATTGGCCGCGATTCCATTTCTCATCGGTTATCACCCCACTGATTCCCTCGTCATCGTTTCCTTGAAAGAGGAGTGCGTCGGGATGGCAATGCGCGTGGACTATCCGAGCATCGACGCGACGAATACCTCGGACGCTTTCGATGCACTCGTCTATCACCTCGTGCGAGAAGGCGCCCAGGGCGCCCTCGTTGTTGCCTACGTCCCGGAAGGTCGAGACGATGGATTCCAGATTCTGGGAAATATTTCCGTTGCCCTTGAACGAGTCGAGATTCCCATCCGCGAGTCGTTGTTGATAGCTGATGGACGTTGGCGTTCGGTGCTCTGCGCAGATCAAGATTGCTGTCCCGCAGAGGGAAATGAACTTCCTGAGATCACCTCCTCGCGTGTGGCCGTGGAGCAAGTGGCTGACGGGCGTCCCATGCCATACGGCAATCGCGAAGGATTGGCGGACTCCATTTCAGCGCTGCCCCTGGCAAGCGAGGCTGACTTTGCCGCCGACGTCGCCGAACATCGCATCGATCCAGAATCTGGGCAGATTGCGATGGCCCAACGGGGTGGAGCATTGGCAGTGTTGGATTTAGCCTCGCGCTTTATCGCGGGTTCGGTGGGGCGAGATATCGCGGGTGATCAGAAATTATCGGCCTTGGTCTTGGGCAGTCTTAGCGACATTCAAGTCCGTGACTTTGCCCTCGGCTCACATGAGGATCAGAGCATTGAAATTTATTGGACAATGTGGCGCTACCTCATTCGCGTCGCACCTTCGGGGTTTGTGGCTCCGGTGGCCTCATTGCTTGCATCCCTCTCCTATGAAAGAGGCGAAGGTGCCCTCGCCCAAAGGTGTTTAGACCGCGCCTTTGCCGACGATCCCTCGTACTCATTGGCCACACTTCTCAGGCGTGTTTTTAGTGCTGGATGGCCGCCCGAGTCATTTAGTGCCATGCGAAAAGACCTTCACCCGAAGGTGTGCGCTGGGATATTTGAGAACTAAATCATCATTTTCTCTTTGTTAGGCTTTAGTCTAGAATGAGCGCAAGGTCACGAGTTCCAGGTATTAGCCCCGGCTTACTGGACGGCAACCCTCCAACGCGGCGGGGTGCTCCGGGTGATAGACCAGGTCGGTATTTCTCACTGACAAGCGCGGAAGGTTTTTTGATGACGTCTTTGGCAACCACTGGGGCATGGCTCGAATTTCACGAGCCTGGAGAAAGAGAATTTCTCGCGATTGGTCCCTTGACGCTGGAGAACGGCGAAGTCCTGGCCGATGTCACCATTGCCTACCAAAGTTGGGGCACCCTCAACGCCGAACGCGACAACGCAATCTTGGTCAATCACGCCTTAACCGGCTGGTCCGATGTACCTGGTTGGTGGCCCTCCATGGTCGGTCCAGGATTGCCTTTTGATACCAATGAGTTTTTTGTAGTCTGCCCCAATGTCATTGGCGGCTGCCAGGGAAGTACAGGTCCTTCGAGTCTGGCACCGGATGGCAAGCGATACGGGTCTGGCTTTCCAACCCTGACAATTCGCGACATGGTCGAAGCCGAGGTGGCCTTTACCGATCTCTTGGGCATTAAGAAATACCGGCTCTCAGTCGGCCCTTCTCTTGGTGGAATGAGGTCCCTTGAATGGGCCATCCAGTACCCAGAGCGAGTTGGGGCAATCTGCACAATCGGATCATCAGCAGTTGCCACGGGAGATCAGATAGGTACCGCCTCCATCCAAATTCGGGCCATTAAAGCCGATCCCCACTTTCACGGCGGGGACTATTACGACAAAAAAGAGGGCCCCCATGAGGGTATGGGCATTGCTCGTCGAATCGCGCATCTGACGTATAGAACCGAGGCCGAGATGGATGTGCGTTTTGGGCGCGAACTTCAAGGCGATGACACAGGTCGCTATGCCGTTGAGTCGTATCTGGATCACCAAGCAACCAAACTGGCCCATCGATTCGATGCCAATACCTATATTTGCCTCACCGAGGCAATGAACTCTCACGACATCGGGCGAGGTCGTGGGGGAGTTCAGGTAGCCCTAGCAAGCATCACGGTGCCCGTCATTGTCGTGTCGATCGACACCGACCGGCTCTTTCCACCGCGTCTGCAAGCCGAAATTGCCGACCTTGTACCCAATGCTCATGCATTGGTCAGTATCTCCTCTCCCTTTGGCCATGATGGCTTTTTGGTCGAAGTTGAGGCCGTTGGGGAGGTCATTCGAAGGGCTCTCACGCTTGGGTAGAGACTTTGCCCTCCAGAAAGACCCTGCGGATGTGCATTTTGGCCTGTGGATAATTTATAATATAGCCATAGCTTCTTCGCAGTTGATCAAAGACCAACTTAGCGAAGTCAAAACAAAGGACTGATGTGGCTGCTCTTAGTGCGCTCAAAAACAAGACAAAGGTTGCCCCGTCAAAACAGGGCGCAGCACCCATCAAGAAAGCCGCCGCAAAGAAAGTTGTAGCGAAAAAAGCTCCCGCAAAGAAGGCGGCAAAAATTGCCTTGAAGAAAGAACTCACCGTGCATGACGTGCGTTTGATCATCAGTGCAAAAGAGGCAATTCATCGCCAGAAAGAATTAGCCGAGGAATTGGCCGCACGCGGTGTCACAAGTTTGAATCGCATTCCTAAAAACAAGGACAAGCCATTGGTTGATGAAGCACGTGAGTTGGCAGTTTCAGTTCCGACACTCACGGAGAAATTGCGTAAGCACGGTCTCGGATCTCCAAATCGAATTTTGAAAAAGGTCGAGTACGCACTTGTTGCGCCGAAATTGGTTGAACCTCCTGCTTCAAAGCCAGACAAGAGCGGAACGCCGACAGTTGCAAAGATCGACGGCGAAGACGTCGAACTAGAGGAAGTTGAGATAGAAGATCTCGAAGCACTAGTAGCAGAAGCTGCATTGGAGGAAGTTGTTGACGACAAGGTCCACACACCTCGTGTTGTAAATCTTGCAGAAGAGAGTACGGGCAACGAAGAAAACGCCTTTACGCTCAAGGCTTCAGAAGAAGATGACGCTCCTGCCCAGACAGTTATGACCGCCGGTGCAACAGCAGACCCGGTCAAGGATTACCTCAAGCAGATCGGCCGCGTCGCACTTCTCAATGCAGAACTTGAAGTGGAACTTGCCACGCGTATCGAAGCCGGACTCTTCGCAGAGGAGAGAATCTCGACCGATAAGAAATTGGATAAGAAACTCAAGCGAGAACTGGAGTGGATTGCAGAAGACGGACGCCGAGCAAAGAACCATCTTTTAGAGGCCAACTTGCGTCTTGTCGTCTCTCTCGCAAAACGCTACACAGGTCGCGGAATGTTGTTCTTGGATCTCATTCAAGAAGGAAATCTCGGATTGATCCGCGCGGTTGAGAAGTTCGACTACACAAAGGGTTACAAGTTCTCAACGTATGCAACGTGGTGGATACGCCAGGCGATCACACGTGCAATGGCGGATCAGGCACGCACCATTCGTATCCCTGTTCATATGGTTGAAGTCATTAATAAACTCGCACGTGTACAACGCCAGATGCTGCAAGATCTTGGCCGCGAACCAACTCCAGAGGAGCTCGCAAAAGAGCTCGACATGACGCCGGAAAAGGTGGTCGAGGTTCAAAAGTACGGCCGTGAACCAATCTCTCTTCATACCCCGCTTGGCGAGGAAGGCGATTCTGAGTTTGGCGACCTGATTGAGGACTCCGAGGCTGTTGTTCCAGCCGATGCCGTCTCCTTCACCCTGCTGCAAGAGCAGTTGCACGCAGTATTGGACACTTTGTCCGAGCGCGAAGCTGGAGTAGTGGCTATGCGCTTTGGTCTAACCGACGGGCAGCCCAAGACCCTGGATGAGATCGGCAAGGTTTACGGGGTCACTCGTGAGCGCATACGCCAAATTGAGTCGAAAACGATGTCCAAATTGCGCCACCCATCACGCTCGCAGGTCCTCCGCGATTATCTGGACTAGAGCGATGAGCGAAGATGTAGCCGTTGATCGGGTAAAGATTCAGGTACGCCCCAACGGCTCGTTACGAGTTAAGGGGACCGTGGATTTTGTGGACGCAGATGGCACGGTTATTCGAACAGATACGAATTTTTCCCTCTGTAGGTGCGGGCATTCGAAAGAGAAGCCTTTTTGTGATGGATCACATCGGGATGCAGAATTTCAAGCTCCAGCGCTTTAATGAACGAAATCTCGCGCTAGCCTGCGTTAACGGGTAGGAGACTGCTCTAGTCGTTCTGTCTCATCCTGAATGTGAGCGACGATTGGCTTGAGTCCAGCGGCATATTCCTTCGCATGGTGACCACAGAAGAGGAGTTCTCCGCCCGAAAGGAGTACGGCTCGTACATAGGCTTGTGCTCCGCAACGATCGCAACGATCAACGGCATTGAGCGGTGTGGCTTCTAAAATCAACTGCTCAGTCATTTCGCTCTCCTAACCTCTGACTCACCATGAGCCTTATCCATAGAACATCAAACCATGGGTTGGTTATTCCCTGCATGTAAATATAGAGCAATTTATGTAAATCTTTCGTTACGGGGACGTTTATTGGCCGCTCTCCCCGAATTCACAGCGTATATTCCATGAATATACATTCTGGAGAACCCAGGCGGCGAGGATTGGAGTCTCGAGTGCGGCGCGCTTACTATCTTGGATCTGCTCTCCTCGCTAGCCTTTGCGCCCGTGAGCATCAAAGATAAAATCTTAGTCCCGAGTTACACCGCGAAAGATCTGGCGGTTCTCGAAGGCCTTGACGCTGTCAGAAAGCGCCCAGGCATGTATATCGGATCTACCGATTCACGGGGATTGATGCACTGCCTCTGGGAGATTATCGACAATTCAGTGGATGAGGCCCTTGCCGGTTATTGCAAAAAAATTGAGATAAACCTCGAATCCGATGCCTCAGTGGAAGTTCACGACGATGGCCGGGGAATACCCGTAGACAAAGAACCTAAGACGGGTTTGACCGGTGTAGAGGTTGTTCTCACAAAATTACATGCTGGCGGAAAATTCGGAGGCGGATCGTATGCCGCTTCAGGCGGACTACACGGTGTTGGAGCCTCCGTCGTAAATGCATTGGCATCGCGCCTTGATGCAGAAGTGGATCGCGACGGCAAGATCTACTGGATGTCCTTCAAGCGCGGTGTTGCTGGAATTTTCGATGGAGACGGAACCAGAGCGCCTTTTTCTGCGGCATCTGGATTGCGTGTGGTTGGAAAGGTTCCCCACAAAGTGACGGGCACTCGAATTAAGTGGTGGAGCGACAAAGAGATTTTTCTTAAGGATGCCGAATTAGAACTTGAAGAGATTCACGCCAGGGCCAGACAAACTTCATATTTAGTCCCAGGGCTGACACTAATTGTCAATGACAACCGCGCCAAGGCCAAATCTTCAGAGACTTTCGTCCATAAAGGTGGAATTTCCGAATACTGCGCATTCCTTCAACCGGATGAACCAGTGGGAGAAACTATTCGCCTCAGCGGTGGCGGCCACTACGAAGAAACGGTCCCTGTACTCGATGATCAAGGGCACATGGTCTCTACCGAAGTCGAACGCGACATGGTTGTCGACATCGCGCTGAAGTGGGGCAACGGTTTCGAGACAACGATGCGTTCATTTGTGAACATCATCGCAACGCCAAAGGGCGGAACGCACATACAAGGATTTGAACGGGCGATTACGAAGGCGATCAACGAAGCACTTCGTTCCACAAAAACTTTGAAGAACAACGAAGCCGACGTCACCAAAGATGATGTGATGGAGGGCCTCACCGGTGTGATCACAGTTCGCATGTCAGAGCCGCAGTTCGAGGGCCAGACTAAAGAGGTATTGGGCACATCTGCTGCAACCAGAATCGTGGCAACGGTGGTTGCAGAAGAGATGAAGGCATTCTTCAACACGACCAAACGAATTGATAAGGCCAGTGGCCGTCTGATCTTGGAGAAGATTGCGGCTGCGGCGCGGACCCGCATTTCCGCCCGTGCCCACAAGGACCTGCAGCGACGAAAGAACGCCCTGGAAAGCTCATCTCTGCCAACAAAACTCTCCGATTGCCGATCTGAGGATGTTGCCCGAACAGAGCTCTTCATCGTCGAAGGTGAGTCTGCCCTAGGCACGACGAAGGCAGCGCGTAATTCGGAGTTCCAGGCGATCCTGCCGATACGCGGAAAGATTCTCAATGTGCAGAAGGCGTCGCTCTCACAGATGCTCGATAACACCGAGTGCGCCTCAATCATTCAGGTGATCGGGGCGGGCTCTGGACGATCCTTTGAATTGGACGAAGCCCGTTACGGACGGATCATCTTGATGTCGGATGCGGACGTCGACGGTGCGCACATTCGCACCCTTCTCCTGACGCTGCTTTATCGCTACATGCGCCCTCTTCTCGATGCTGGGCGCGTATTTGCCGCCATTCCGCCACTTCATCGAATCGAGTCGATGGGTTCGGGAGGAAAGAAGGGCGACTTTTCCTACACCTATTCCGATGATGAAATGAAGAAGGTAACGGGGGATCTCACCAAAGCTGGCAAGAAGTGGAAAGAGCCGATTCAGCGCTACAAGGGTCTTGGCGAGATGGATGCAGATCAGTTACGTGAAACGACGATGGATCCAGACCATCGCACGCTGCGTCGAGTCACGGTCACTGATGCAGTAGCCGCGGATGCCATGTTCGAACTGCTCATGGGCAACGACGTCGCACCACGTAAGGAATTTATTTCCACTGCCGAAATCGACCGCGATCGGATCGACGCTTAGACTAGTGAGAGAAGGCAACGTGATGAAGGACTCTAGAGATGAGTATTCACTTAGTTGTACAGCTGGAGTCGTTGCACGCGATGATTTGAATCGCGTCTTGTTGATTCAAAGAGCCGATGATTTAACGTGGGGGTTGCCAGGGGGACATGTTGAGGCCGGTGAAACATGGAGCCAAGCCGCACTGAGAGAATGTCGAGAAGAAACTGGGTGGCTAGTTCGAATCGTTGGAATTTTCGGTGTGTATAGCAATCCAAAGACTCAATTGCATACCTATCCAAACGGTCACCGGGCACACTTCATGAGTGTCGTGTTCCAAGCCGAGCTTGTCGAGAAGGTCGGGGAGCCGAGCAATGAGTCCGCAACCGTTGCTTTTTTTGACGTCGATGAACTACGCGATCCGATGTTCCCTGCAGACATGCCCGTGTTCGAGGCACTTGCCTCAAAGCGGACGGGCCCCTTCATCGACTAGGAAGCGATGATAACTTTTCGCATCCACTCTTCAAGAACATCAAATTTGAACTTGCCGGCGTCGAATAGCTCCATGAATTTCTTGTAGATCCCATCGCTATCAATGGTGAAACGAAATCTATTTATTCGTAGAAAAGTATCTGTTGCTGCAAATGCCACCCGCTTATTGTCGTCAATAAATGGGTGATTTATTGCAAGACTTTCAAGGAGAGCAGCCGCTTCCTCGATTAAATCTTTGTAATAGCCTGTTTGAGGTCTGAAAAGCGCCGATTCAAGTGCACCCATGTCTCTGACACCATCAGCGCCTCCATATCGCCTGATGAGAATCGCATGAAGAGCGAGGGCGTCAGCAACTGTTAGATACTCGTGATCGCTCACTTGGCTAAATTTTTGTAGAGTTCGTCGAATTCCTGCATGCTCAACCCAAAGGCTTCAAGAACGTGTGCACGGGGTCTCTCGCTCTGGTGACGTTCAAGATACTCAGAAAGTGCTTCCTCAAGCAGGGACTGAAACTGCCTGCCCTCCTTTTCGGCAAGAAGGCGCATCTTCTCGAGCAATTTGGGGTCAGCCTGAGAGGAGAATTTCTCGCGAGCTGTTGTCATGTTACCTCCAGTTGCATCTTGATACGTCAAGATGATACCAGAGTGCAACTCACCTGGGCAAGGAGATAGAATTTAGGCGGCGATGATTTTGGTTCTGCGTGGGGTGGCGAAGGACTTGCTGATAACCGTGAGTTCGTTGCTCACCTGCTTTTTGATGTTCTCTTCGCTCTTCAGAAGCGCGACAAGCGCCGAGATTGTGGATTTGAGTTCTTTCTGCTCGCTCTCAAGTTCCAACTTAGACATCTTTGTAAGCCTACGAAGAGGCATATCGAGAATATATGTGGCCTGCTCATCGTTGAGTTTGAACGCTTTAATGAGGGCATCCTTAGCTGAGGCCGCATCATCACTGCCGCGAATGATCTTTATAACCTTGTCGATGTCGATGATGGCTTTGAGAAGTCCGTCAACAAGAGTCAGGCGCGCAGTTGCTTTGGCTTGGCGGAACTGCGATCTGCGTCGAACAACTTGGACTCTATGAGCGATGAAGACCTGGAGCAATTCCTTAAGCCCTAAGGTTTGGGGTCTTCCGTTAACAAGGGCAACCGCGTTGATTGCAAACCCGTCTTCCATGGGGGTGAGTTTGTAGAGCTGTTCCAGTACTTGCTCTGGCTCGAAACCGTTCTTGAGTTCGATCACGACGTTGGTCCCAGTTTTGCCGTCAGTGAGATCGATGATGTCGGATATTCCCTGTAGCTTCTTAGCCTTCGCAAGGTCGGCGATACGTTCGACGATCTTCTCTGGACCAATATTGAAGGGCAACTCCTTGATGGTGATGCCCATCTTCCTCGAGGAAACCTTGCTTATCTCCACTGTGGCGCGGACTTTGAAGCTTCCCTTTCCAGTGGCGTATGCCTCGCGGACTCCTTCGACCCCGACGAGCTGGCCTCCCGTTGGAAAATCAGGACCCGGGACAAATTTCATGAGTTGCTTGAGTGTGGCAGTGGGGTTATCGATCAGGTATTTGGTGGCCGCAATGACTTCTCCGAGATTGTGGGGGGCCATATTTGTCGCCATACCGACCGCGATTCCAGAGCCGCCGTTGACCAGAAGATTGGGGTAGGCAGATGGCAGAACGAGGGGCTCGAGAATCTGCCCGTCGTAGTTGGGTCCAAAATCGACAGTGTCTTCATCGGCTTCGGCCACCATTGCCATCGCAGGAAGGGCAAGGCGTGCCTCGGTGTAGCGCATTGCCGCAGGGCCCGAATCGAGGGACCCAAAGTTTCCGTGGCCATCAATGAGGGGAAGTCCCATGGAGAATGACTGTGCCATCCGCACTAGTGCGTCATAGATTGCAACGTCGCCGTGGGGGTGGAACTTACCCATAACTTCACCGACAACTCGCGAGCTCTTTACATGACCGCGCTCCGGTCGAAGTCCCATCTCCGACATCGCATGGAGAATCCTTCTGTGAACGGGTTTGAGACCATCGCGGGCATCAGGGAGTGCGCGCGAATAAATAACCGAGTACGCATACTCGAGGAAAGACCCAGACATCTCAGCTGAGACATCTATATCGATGATCTTGCCTGGATATTCACCAGGTTTGGGACCGATCGGCTTCTTACTCTTGGAGCCGGCTTTTACGGAGGTTTTTGCGGTTGCCATGGCGGTGATTATGCCAAGACATAGCTTTAATGTGCGGGAGTGACGTGCGGTCTGGCGCCAACTATTGAGACGCATTGAGCTGCAGCCGCAGCGCCCGCCTCCATGCAAATCTTAAGATCGTGATTATCTAGCCATGTGGCGATGAATCCTCCTGCGAAGGAATCTCCAGCACCCGTCGTGTCAATGACCTGAGTAGGAAGGGCGGCAATCCTTATTGATACGCCGCTTCGATTTTTGCCGATCGCGCCTTCTGATCCACATTTGATAACAACAGTGGGAGCATCCAGCAATAGGGCGTCGAGTGCGGCCTCCAATTGAGTGAAACCAGTGAGAAAAGTTGCTTCCTCTTCGTTCATGAATAACGCCGACATCAAAGGCAGCCAACCTTTGATTTCATTGATGTCGACTTGGCTCATGCCTCCAACGGTGGCGGGGTCAAAGAAGATTGGGATATTCGCTCTTTGGAACTCAGCAATGATGTCGAGGGTGCCAGGGCGAGAGACCTCGTCAAGGAGTGCGTACCCCGATAGATATGCGATTTCGATGCCTTGGAGGTCTGGGAGGTCCTTCAATGTGAGTCCAGAATTGGCGCCTGTTTCGGGAAACATTGTGCGCTCGCCACTGGGATCAACGAGAACGACTACTACTCCGGTTTGTGCTCCGGCGACTACGCGGTCTTCGTGCTCGACTCCAAGGGCATCAAATTCGGAGATGACAGCGGTGCCTGCGGAGTCGTTGCCAACGCGCGCAAGTATTTTCGTCGGCGCCCCTGATACTTGCGCCCAGGAAGCAACATTTCCGGCAGCCCCACCCCCGTGCGTTGAAATCTTCGAGGGAGTGTCACTTCCATAATTGATCTTTGTCTGGATGACTGCGATGACATCGAGCATGACATCTCCTAGGCAGAGAAACCTTGCCATGGACTACTTGTTGCCAGCGACTGCAATGTCGGCAGCGAGTGCCGCATTGGATTTGATGATGTCGATGTTGACCCTTAATGATTCGCCATCGCTGGATGAGTGGAAATGCTCCAGTAGAAATGGAGTAACAGCCTTACCGCTTATTCCCTGCGACTTTGCCAGGGCCAGGCCGCTGGTGAGGATCTCATCGTGGCGCTCCCTGTTCATCTCATGCGCAACCGGGTTGGCCACAATGAGCGCAGCGCGATCGGTGCGAAGTGCGACTCGCGCCCTTTGCATCGCCGCAATTTCCGAAGGACTCTCAACTCGATGCTCAATGGTGAATCCAGACTCGGTCAGGTAGAAACCAGGGAAACTGGTGGTTTTGTAGCCAACGACGCCGATCGCGAGGGTCTCAAGTCTTTCAAGCGTGGCGCCGACGTCCAGAATAGATTTCACGCCGGCACAAACAACGGTAATGCTAAGAGTTGAAAGCGCAGTGAGGTCAGCCGATTCGTCAAAGGATTGACTTGCACCGCGATGCACGCCGCCAAGACCCCCCGTGGCAAAAACCGTTATCCCTGCATTCACTGCCAAGTGTGCTGTAGCGGCAACGGTCGTAGCCGCGCTTTTTCCGGTGGCAACAACAATCGCCAGATCTCGACTGGATGCTTTGGCAATATCATCACGATTGGCGATTGCTTCAAGGTTCGCATCAGAAAGGCCAATGTGTGCCACACCGTCGACAATCGCGATTGTCGCTGGAACTGCTCCATGTTGGCGAACTATCGACTCGACTTCACGGGCGACGTCAAAGTTTTGCGGCCGCGGAAGCCCGTGGCTGATGATTGTGGATTCGAGTGCAACTATTGGCTTTCCCGCAATGAGTGCTTCGCGAACTTCATCTGAATAGTGAATTGTTGAGCCATTTTCAGTCACTTGCTCACGATAGTGGATTTAATGAGAGGATTAAACCGTGCATTTGTCTGAGATCGCCCCTTCTATTTTTGCGGGACTCGGACTCGCCGCCACTCAGGACCTTCTTGGACTTGGGCAAAGTCCGCATGGGCGTGAGTGTTTATTTCTCATCGATGGCCTAGGCGAGCGCGCTCTTAATCAGTATGCGAAATATGCGCCGACGCTGAGTTCGCTTGTGAGCCGAGGACAAGTGTCTACGGCTTTCCCATCAACGACAGTCACGAGTCTCACCACGTTGATGACGGGGGTGCTACCAGGAGCACATGGAATGTTGGGATACACGATCCGCGTGCCTCGAAGCAATGGTCGCATTCTCAATTCGCTCAAGTGGGATGAACGTGTTGACCCCTTTACGTGGCAGCCGATTCCGACTTTTTTTGAGCGGGCCAAACTTGCGGGGATACAAGTCTCACATGTCGCTGCAAAAAGATACGAAGGCAGCGGATTCACCTCGGCAGCATTTCGAGGGGCGCAATATCGCGGAGCAAATATTCTGGAGGAGATGGCAGATCAGGCAGCAATTTCTTTGAAGAAATCACCTTCGTTCACATACGTGTACGTCAACGAGGTTGATGTAGCCGGCCACAGCGATGGCGTTGGTTCTGACAAATGGTTGGGAGCGTTGTCCTACGTCGACCAGGTGGCTGCCACGCTCATCCAGCGGTTGCCTCGCGGGACTCGTATGTGGATTACCGCCGACCACGGCATGGTCAATGCCGAAGAAAAGATAGTTTTAGGCCGAGAGAATTCATTGCTCGAAGGAATCTCACTTGTGGCGGGGGAGCCGCGCGCCCGCCACTTCTATCTTGATGACGACCATCTATCTGGCCAAGGTCCAAATGAAATAGCCCACGGATACCGAGAATTCTTCGGAGATCGCATTGAGATGTATACACGCAAGGAAGCGATCGAGAGTGAATTGTTTGGCAAAGAGGTTTCAGAGGCATCTCATGATCGAATGGGCGACCTGATCGCCGTGCCCCATGATGCAATAGTTCTCATCGACCCATTGCGAGCGGACTTGGAATCTGCGATGGTCGGCCACCATGGTGCAATGACCGATGCTGAGCGATTTGTCCCGTTCCGGGCAGTGGAGATCGGCTGATTTTATTCGGGGTCGGCGTCGCTCTTGTGAGATGACCCAAACATGATTTCATCCCAGGAGGGAACCTTTGCCCTGCCGGTGACGCCGTCCTTTTCCGCATCTCTATCTGGCGTTTCGCGAATGGAAACCAGGCGGGGTCCATCTCGGCCCTCAACGGATCGGTTTGCTCCTACTCGTGAAACCGATGGGTGATTGCCATATATCAAGCCATGATCGGATGTCGAACGCTCAGGCAAAGAGGTCTCATCTCCAAGAATCCAGCGGGCGCTTTCGTCGAGGGCGGCAATCGTGCGTCGTGTTTGATCAAAATTCCATTCGGCACTGCCGAGCCCGTCACGAATGGGATAGTTCAATCGAATATTCCAATTGCCATCCTCTAGTCGCCATGTGTTCCAGTCGGCAGCAGTCATGTCCACTTGCCGAGGGGCGAGTTTGCCAGTCACGGTATCGAAAAAAGAGAGTGCATTCGCGCCGGTACGAATAATGACATTGTGCGCCAGCCCAATGATGTAAGCGCGCTCTTGGAGTATGGGACCGGCAAAGCGTTCAACTTTTTCCGTAGTCCATTGTGCTTCGCGCGCTAGTGAATCAATGGATTCACCCGCACGCAGCCGGGCCTGAATCTCCTTAACGGTGATCGAGCCTTCCTCACGGTCGCGGACTGCGGCAAGGCGCGGTTGGTTGACGGTGGCCCGCAGAGTGTCGCTGATTCGCAAGGTGTATGTGCCACCTTCGCTATCTGTCAGGGTCAAATATGCCCCGTCAGGCGTCTTTCCGTTTAAACGAAGTTCAGTCACGGAGCCGAGCGTAACCGATTCCAGGTGCGGAAGTAGGGAAGCGACATAGCCATTGCGAAACAAAGAGTGGCGAAGGGAACTAGGAAGCCGCGATGGGCGCCGTAATTATCGATAACCCAGCCTGTAACTGAACTAGAAATGGCTCCGCCGAGTGGCATCCCGGCGATGACCCATGCCAAGGTTTCGGTTATTTGTGCCGGGGGGACGGAAGTCTCTGCAACGCCATACGCGGAAACAATGAGCGGTGCTATGGCGAGCCCATTGCAGAAGAGCGCGATCCCGAGGAAGAGCAAGTTGCTCACGAATATAAAGGGAATTGATAGAAGGGTCAGGGCAAAGAGGAAAATCCAGAAGCGCTTCGCGTGGTTTAGCCTCCACACAATTATTCCGTTCGCCGCCGCCGCTATTGCACTTCCGGCAGCCCATAGTGCAAGCATCAGTCCGGTCTTGGCCACGGCATGATGAGATTGCATGTATGCGACGACAACAATTCCAATGGCGCTAAAAAATCCCCCCAAGAAGATGCCCGGAAGTACAACAGCCTGAACTGTTCGGTTACGCATAACTGGCGGATGTGGTTGCGTGAGATCACGGGGGTGGGGAGGCGGTTCCGTTTTCGTCTGCATGGCGAAAGCCGATGTGCCGGCCAGCATGAAAATTAATCCCACGACCAAGCCAGCCGATGGGGCAATCGATGTGGCGCAGGCAGTTGCTATCACCGGGCCGAGAATGAAGACTATTTCGTCCATCAAGGCTTCGTATGAGTATGCGGTGTCTATCAATTTCCTGTTGTCGCCTAGGGCCCACAACCACCTCCGGCGAACCATGCCTCCTGCATTTACGACACTGGCCTCAGCAAGGACAATGGCTAGGAACCAGGTCCATATCGGTGACTTTTGTGTTACCAGAACAATGAAGATGACCATAAAGACAGTACGCGACGGAATTGCGATCAACAATGTTCGTTTCTGTCCTATGCGGTCCGCTGTGCGAGACCATAAAGGGAGTGCGACTGTGACGACGATCGAAGCTACCGCCGCCAGGGAGCCTGCCAAGGTATAGGAGTTGGTGGCGTGGACGACGATAAAGATGAGTGCAAGAGAATCCATGGAAATCGGCATACGCCCTACGACGCCAGCAAGTGAGAAACGAAGGCCGCCAGGAGTCCTAAATAGTTGGCGATAAGGCGTGAACACTAATGAATCCTATTGCTCGATAGAGTTATCTCATGTCGAATAAAGTTTTGGCAACTGAACTGTTGGAGCTGGCTCTCGGCATTGCAGAACGAGCGGGCGAGTTGCTGATGAAGCGCCCTTTAACCTTTGAAGTCACCTCGAAGTCCGTTGCCATCGACATCGCGACACAGATGGATCGTGACAGCGAGAAGTTCATTGTTGATTCACTTTTATCAGCACGTCGCGATGACGGCATCATTGGGGAAGAGGGTTCTCAAAGAGCGTCTTCATCTGGGATCACGTGGGTGATTGACCCAATTGATGGAACGGTCAACTATCTGTATGGACTTCCAGGCTGGAGTATCTGCATCGCCGCGAAAGATTCAGAGGGCGTTCTCATCGGTGTCGTGCATTCGCCGACGGTTGGATCGACCTGGACCGCCACTCGAGGAGGTGGTGCTTTCTTCAACGGCAGAGTCATCCACTGCAATGATCCGGTGGGCCTTGATCGGGCTCTGATAGCCACCGGTTTTGTCTATGACGTGCGTAAGCGGGTCAATCAGGGCAAGGTCCTGGCAGCCCTCCTGCCGCAGGTGCGTGATATTCGCCGTATGGGTTCGGCTGCGGTGGATATTTGCTATGTGGCAATGGGTTCTTTCGACGGATATTTCGAAATTGGCCTGAAGGAGTGGGATGTCGCGGCTGCATCGCTGGTGGCATCCGAGGCTGGCGCGCTGATCGAGACTAATGCGCAGGATCGGACGTGTTGTGCGGGACCAACCCTCTACCCGCTGCTGGTCCGGGCTCTGGATATGGGGGGAGCTTGAGCACTTGGCCTCCATTTAGCCTAAACGACCCGATTGTGGCAGGATAAGGCCCTTACGCGAAGTGAAAAACTTGGCGTCATAGGGTGCCATAACCAACGTAGATGCAATTCGGACATAAGAATGAGGACTCACATGAACGTGCTTGACGCGGTAGACGCTGCTTCGCTTCGCTCGGATATTCCAGTTTTCCGTGCAGGAGATGAACTCAAGGTTCACGTTCGAGTTATTGAAGGTGCCAAGAGCCGTATCCAGGTTTTCCAAGGCATTGTCATTCGACGTCAAGGAAACGGCGCTCGTGAAACCTTCACCATCCGCAAAGTTTCATACGGCGTTGGTGTGGAGCGTACCTTTCCCGTTCACACCCCTGTTATTGAGAAGATCGAGGTCGTTCGCCGCGGCGATGTACGCCGCGCGAAGTTGTATTATCTCCGCGACCTCCGCGGCAAGGCTGCAAAGATTCGCGAAAAGCGCAGCGATGTAGAAGAAAGCACAAAGAAGCGTTCAGTGAAGGTGGCTGAAGTTTCCGAAGTTATTGAACAGGCTGAAGCTCCCGCCGAGCAAGCCTAAAGCATCTCGATGTCGCGCAAGGGTTCCGTCCTTCGCGAGTTTCCAATACTCGTTGTCGTAGCACTATTAGTTTCTCTGATCATCAAGACTTTCTTCGTTCAGTTTTTCTATATCCCTTCGGGGTCAATGGAAACCACCCTTGAGATAAAAGATCGAGTGGCCGTAAATAAGGTTCCGTTCTTTTCGCAGCCGATCAAGCGGGGCGACATTATCGTCTTTCGTGATCCGGATCATTGGTTGTCAGATCCAACACCAAGCACCGAACCTTTCCTTATCGCCAAACTCCGCGATGGTCTAATTGCCGTGGGAGTGCTTCCAAACCCGGCCAAACAACATCTAGTCAAACGAGTCATCGGTGTAGCCGGTGACCACGTTGTATGTTGCGATAACAATAAGAAAATCACAGTCAATGGGATACCGTTAAATGAACCGTATATCTATAAAGGCGACAACCCAAGCGATATGAATTTTGACGTCACTGTTCCACCTGGAAAGGTCTGGGTAATGGGCGACCACCGCGGTGCAAGTGCGGATTCGCGATATCACAGGGATGACGTAAACAAGGGCATGGTTCCGGTCAGCAAGGTGGTTGGTCGTGTTGTTGCTGTTATCTGGCCGGCGAACCATGCCAAAATCGTGCGCCACTTCAACGCCTTGAAATAGCAAAGTCCGAAGTCGTGAAAGTCATCGAGCGGCTTCTGCTTGATGCGGGGATTACCCCAATTGCCGGCGTTGACGAGGCGGGACGGGGCGCGTGTGCCGGTCCTCTGGTGGTTGCGGCGGTTATTTTGAGAGATCCCTTTGCATCCGAATTGGCCAAGGTGCGCGACTCGAAAGAGATGTCTGAAGGCCAACGTGAAAAACTCTACGATGTTGTGGTCGATGCAGCGGACGCAATCTGCGTGATTGAAATTCCCTCATTACTCGTGGATGAGCGTGGGGTGCATGCGGCAAATATTGATGGAATGCGCCGAGCGGTGCATGGGCTGACTGCGTTGCCAAAGTACGTTTTAACCGATGGGTATGTAATCCCCGGTTTGGGCTTTCCCACCTTGGGCGTCTGGAAAGGCGACCAAGTTGTCCACACAATCAGCGCCGCTTCCATCATCGCCAAGGTCACACGGGACCGGATCATGCGCGAGATGGACGGCCAATATCCGGGTTATGGTTTCGCCCAACACAAGGGATACGTAACGTCCAATCACACGAAGGCATTGCAGAGGCTCGGCCCCTGCGCGCTGCACCGAATTTCCTTCTCAAATGTAGCCGCCTTTATCAACACAACTCGGTAACCCACATTTCCAGAGTCACACCGGGATTCTTGCGAACTTCCAAATTACGGTAACTGCACTATGGCAACGGAGCAGCAACCACACTCGCGAAACAGGATAGTTGGAGCATTTGGAGAGGATGCCGTAGTCGATTTTATCGCTCGTCAAGGTACAACCATCGTGGATCGCAATTGGCGGATTAAAGAGGGCGAGATCGATATCGTCGCCCAATTGGCCGATGGAAGTTTTGCATTTGTAGAGGTCAAAACACGGACATCAGCCACTTATGGGCATCCTCTTGAAGCTATCAATTCTGCTAAGGCTCATCGACTACAGCGGTTGGCTCTTGCCTGGCTCGCAACTCATAAGTCCCTAGGTCACGAATATCGGATTGACTGCGCCGCCGTGATTGTTTCTGCGAACGGAAAGTTCAGTATTGAGTACAGAAAAAACGTGCTGTGATCACGGCCCAGAGATGACTTTGGGGCAGAGCTTGACGGTCGCCCTTTTTGGATTAGATGGACATGTTGTGACGGTGGAAGCAGACATTGCAGATGGACTTCCCGCCTATAACCTCCTGGGACTTCCAGATGCGGCTTTGACGGAGTCTCGAGATCGCGTGCGATCTGCATTGGTTAACTGTTCTGAGAATTGGCCAAATAGAAAGGTGACCGTCTCACTGTCACCCGCATGGTTGCCCAAAAGTGGATCAAGTTTCGATTTGCCCATTGCAGTCGCATTACTTGCAGCACAACAAGTCATTCCCATGGAGGCCTCCCACGAGGTTGCCTATCTGGGCGAACTGGCACTGGATGGTCGCATCCGCGGCGTGCGCGGCGTACTTCCATCGCTGATCGCGGCATATAAATCGGGGATAAGAACTGCAGTCGTGCCTTGGGCAAATCGCGTGGAAGCTCAACTCATGAGTGAGATGACGATCATCCCCATGGAACACCTGGGCTCGCTTTTGCGTTGGCTGCGCACCGGTGAGCGAGAAGTGATGCAGGAACTGGAACTGGTAGATGACTCGATTGATTCGCAGTTCGACTTTTCCGATGTTGCGGGCCAACAACGTGCCCGACTCGCAGCAGAGGTGTCGGCCGTAGGCGGGCATCACCTTCTGCTTATGGGCCCGCCAGGGGCTGGAAAAACGATGATCGCACAACGCCTGCCAGGAATTCTGCCACCGCTTACTCGGGAGGAATCGCTGGAAGTCACGGCGATTCATTCCATTGCCGGGGGATTGAGCACAAGGTCGCCTCTGGCTAGTGACGCTCCTTTTGTAGCCCCTCATCACAGTGCGACCCGTGTCGCGATGGTCGGTGGAGGCTCGCACACGATAAAGCCGGGTGCATGTTCCCTTGCCCATCGTGGAGTGCTCTTTGTTGATGAAGCCCCTGAATGCGACTCCGGCGTCCTGGATTCATTGCGTCAACCCCTTGAGTCGGGGTCCATCACAATCGCACGCGCAGTGGGCAGCGTTTCCTATCCGGCACGCTTTCTTCTCGTTCTAGCGGCGAATCCGTGCCCGTGTGGGAAATTTTCCGGAAGGGGTCGCAATTGCACCTGCACCTCGCAACAGGTCCGTCGCTATCTCGGCAAACTGTCCGGTCCGCTCATGGATCGCATTGATTTGAGAGTACAAGTCGATCCATTAAGTCGAGTTGAGTTGAGCATGCCCGAACTGGGTGAGGCTAGCGCCACCATAAAGGAACGCGTCGTCCGCGCCCGTGCGATCGCGAATGAGCGGTTTAGGGATGAGGCATGGACCCTTAACTCTGAGATTCCCAGCCGGGCGTTGCGTACGAAATACCAACCAGCGAGAGCCGCTATGAACTTTCTACATTCTGAACTCGATCAAGAACGCATCACAGCGCGCGGACTTCATAAAGTAATGCGCACAGCCTGGAGCATTGCCGACATGATGGGCCATCCTCGCCCGTCGCTGGAAGACACTCAACTTTCACACTCATTGCGTGAAGGCACTGGCTCATGAACGTTGTGGAAGCTCGCGCAATCCTCTTCTCTTGCATTGAAGGGGGAACTTCATTCTGGACTCTCGAAATCGACGAACACGGCCCACTTGACACGGTGGAGAGGCTGCGAACTCGCGCTTACGACCCCATTCGGTTTGAAAAGACGATTGCGAAGGCAACTGCTGCGGATGCTTCTGCCGTCTTGGCAGAAATCTCATTGAGCGGGGGCCAATTCGTCACTCCAGAGGATGAGCAATGGCCCAGCAAACTCAATGACCTTTCGGCGATGCCTATCGGACTCGTTGTCAGGGGGTCGGTGGATTGCCTCCACCTGCCCTCCCTGGCAATAGTTGGTACAAGAAATCCGACGAACTACGGAGTTCGCGTGGCAGGAGATTTTGCCGCGGGGTTTGCCGATCGCGAGTGGGCGATCGTGAGTGGAGGGGCATATGGAATTGACGCCGCCGCACATCGTGGAGCACTCGTTGCAGAAGGTGTAACCATCGCCGTTCTTGCCGCGGGCATTGATGTGAATTATCCCGGCGGACATGCCCGCCTATTTGCAGAAATTGCAGAGACCGGCGCACTTGTATCTGAGGTAATGCCAGGTGTGAGGGCAATTCCGGCACGCTTTCTCACCCGGAACCGATTGATTGCCGCGTTATCTTGCGCAACCCTTGTGGTCGAGGCAGCATTTCGCAGTGGATCACTTCGTACCGCACGCGATGCCGCTGAGTTGATGAGGCCTGTTATGGCAATCCCGGGCCCAATAACATCACCGACGAGTGAAGGATGCCACCGCCTCATTGGTGAGCGGGCCGCCGAAGTCGTCACATCGGTAGCTGATGCAGTGGAGTTCGTCGCCTCGTATAGATGAGAGACTTGTCTTGTGAGTGAATTTCGTTCTGGCTTCGTGGCAATTGTTGGGCGCCCAAATACCGGAAAGTCGACGCTGGTAAACGCCCTAGTCGGTAGCAAGGTTGCCATTACCTCGCCACATCCCAATACAACTCGACACGCGATCAGGGGAATCGTCAATCGCCCCGAATTTCAGGCGATCTTGGTGGACACCCCTGGTATTCACAAACCGAAAACCTTGTTGGGCCAGCGTCTTAACGTTGTCGTCGGTCAGAGCCTTGATTCTGTTGATGTGATAGTCATGTGCCTACCGGCTGATGAGAGTTCAGGTTCAGGCGATGATTTCATCATTCAAGAAATTGCAAAGCACTCCAAATCTAAGAAGATTGCCGTAATCACCAAGACCGATCTTGTTTCCAAGAATGCGCTGGCGGGAAAGCTCGCTGGCATTGTGGCGCTTGCAAAGGATTTCACGTGGCATGAGATCGTTCCCGTATCGGCCGTTATTCATGATCAGGTGGAACTTCTATCTGACCTAATCGGTGCCTGCCTTCCCAGTGGTCCGGAGTTCTACCCGAAAGGGATGACGAGTGATCAAAGCCAAGAAAAGTGGATTTGCGAACTTATTCGTGAGGCTGCTCTGCGTGATGCGCGGGAGGAACTGCCTCACTCAATTACGGTAACAATTGATGAAATGTCGCAACGCGAAAATACTGGCGAGAATCCTTTCTACGATATCCACGCCACTATCCACATCGAACGTGATTCGCAACGTGGAATCCTTCTTGGACACAAGGGCGAGAGGCTCAAAGATATTGGAACGCGAGCGCGGGCAGATATTGAAAGAATATTGTCTGCCAGAGTTTTTCTTGGGCTTCACATCAAGGTTTCAAAGGATTGGCAAAGAGATCCGAAACTCTTAGAGCGATTGGGTTTTAACGAAAACTAATTACTGGCAGTTGTTCTGCGCATCTGCCCTCGATGTTGACGCGCCTCGTGTTGCCAGCACGAACACTCTGGCCAAGAACAAAAGTTGCTATTTATTTTTGCGAGAAGCCATCCAAGCTTGCGTTCTCGCTTGCCGCGCATGAGGTTTTGGTGAAAATGCTCGAGTAGGAGAGGGAAGAGGGGAAGCACTTCTTTGACCGTACGAAACTAATCGTCCGTTCAACTTCTCATCTCTCAACATTTTCATCCTGTCTTAATATTCTTTTGTAGTAACAACGCCGGCACCGTTGCCGTCGTTGGCAAGGCTTTACTTGACTAGCAGCAGGAATATGCACCGGGAATTGTTGCCGCGGTGAACGTTGTACCTGTCGGGATTGTGGACTTCTTTGCTGCTGCATTTGCGGGAAGCGCCGTCGTAACAATTAACACGACTGCGACTAGGGTCAGTCCAATTTGCTTCACAATATCCTCCAAATGTCTTTACTCTTTGTAAAGGTTGGTTGTAAGATATACCACAACCCTCAAGAATGGAAGTGGCAGATGGAATTTGGATCCAAACTCCGGGAACTTCGAGAGAAGGCCGGCCTGACCCAGTATGAACTGGCCGAGGGCATTGTTGCCTCCAGTTTCATCTCCCTTTTAGAGGCGGGAAAACGAAAGCCCAAGCCCGACTTAATTGTGAAATTGGCCTCCCGTTTGGGTGTTGCGGCTGAGGAATTAGTCATGGACCAGAGCGCCCAGGAGCGCGAACTCAACCTCAACACCGCCAAAGTAGCCTTGAGTTCTGGTGACCTCGAAATCGCCGAGGATTATGCTTCCCAAGTCCTAGCTTTCGGACCGAAAGGGATTTTAGACGGTGCCGGGCTAGCGGCTTCAGTTGTCCTTCTCCAAGTGAAAGCCAGGCGATGGGATTTTGACGGAATTGTCGATGAACTCGAGCAGCTTTTCAAGGAATACCCCAAAGCGGCTTCAGATTTACGCGCTCGTATAGGAAATGAAATCATTAGGGTCTGTCTGCGTTCGAGTAACTTTGCCTTTGGAGTGCAACGAGGCGAGAGGCTTCTTTTGGAAAACGCGAATCTTTGGCCAGAAACCGAGATTGTCGAACTTATGGTCCAGTTGGGAAGTTGTCATTACCATCGAGGTGATGTCGCCCGTGCCACAGAAGTGGTGGGTCGCGCTCTCAAACTGGCCGAAAAGTGCAAGTCGCCTAAGTCAATGGTGCAGTCCTACTGGCAAGCCTCGGTGATATCTGCCAGTCGCGGTGACCTGACGTTAGCCCTTAGCCAAATTTCGGAAGCCATGCAATGGACCAAGTTGGCAGAACTCAATGATGTACTTCCTATTCTCAACGACAATGCCGCAAAGTGGATGCTCGATATGCCAGATCCAGACTTGGATCAAATTCATGACTTGGCGGAGTCGGCCTACCTTGACTTAGCTTCGCAAAACAACCCAGGACCGGCGGCGTATACGTGCATCACTTTGTCAGAAGTGGAGATGCGTAAGGGCAATCTTGAAGAAGCTCAGAAGTATGTGGTTAAGGGCTTGTCTGAACTACCTGAGGATATTTCTGGCCCCAGAATAAGTTTGTACTGCCAGTCCTCAAAAATCCTTTTCAAGATGGGGTTAGTTGAAGAATGTGAGAGACAAATTGAAGGAGCCATTCGGCTGCTAAATTTGTCCGACCGCTCGATGGATCATTCAATTCTTTGGGGAGACATCGCACGGGTATTTGTATTGATCGGACAAATGGACAGAGCAATTGGGGCCTATGAAATGGCCATTTC
>JANMBV010000126.1:0-2154 GCA_031360585.1 Actinomycetes bacterium
CGGCTCCATCAGGGCATAGGGGTTGGCAACGTCCCGCGGCACTGCTACCGTGCTTGCCGCCAACAATGCTTCCACATCCTCGTAGATCAATCCCTGCTGCGATTGCTCGCAACCGGCAACCACCGGTTTCATGCCGGCCACAGATTTGCCGGATTTCGCGAAGGCGTGCAGCAGGGCGCACGCAATCAGCGTCTTGCCCACACCCGTATCGGTTCCGGTGATGAAATAACCCTGCTTCATATCAAATTACCAATAGGTTAGAAAACTATTTTCGGGCATTTACGGACATCCCGTAATACTAAAATGGAAAAGTAGCCGGGTTCAACTTGCTGCCTTGATGGGTATGGTTTTTCCTGCTGGTTAGTGTTGGTCATGGTCTGCACTGAAATCGGCGCATCGCCGCCAACAGCCACATTGCCCACCATGATCTGGCGGCTTTTTCGTCTGGGAATTTCTGTGTGGAACATAAGTGAAGTCTCTGGAATGTTTACTCTAGCGTCAAGCGCGCAACATCCACATGGGTGTATGAGGTGAGAGTCAATCCAACCGGATCGCCATCCATCATGTGCGTTTGCTCCTGCCATCATTCTGGCAGGTTATTTTATTTACTGTCAGTGCTATTGCCAATACCAATCCTCGAATGCCTCCGTTGCACATCCAGCATAATTTTCAACGTATTGTTTCAACTAAAAATATATAAATAATGATAGAAATATCGGATGGTAATTATCTGAAATTCAGAATATTTTCCGCATTTACTGCGGAGCATAATTCTCTCAAGACAATTCATCGGGATGGCTGCTCGGCCCGATGGCATCTTCCCAAAAATTAAGACTGTGTTTAATTCATAAATTTAAAGGAGTGATACGATGGATTTGAAATTATTTATGAATTTGCTTGATCCCGCCGTTCTGATGTTCTTTCTCGGGGTATTCGCCATATTGGTGAAGTCGAATTTGGAGATACCGTCGGCCATCACCAAATTCCTGTCCCTGTATTTGTTGATGGCCTTAGGCCTCAAGGGTGGAGGTGCCTTGCGGGACGGCGGCTTCAACACCATCATCATGTACACCCTAGGGATTGCGATCTTGATGTCAGCACTGGTTCCCCTCTACAGTTATTTTATTCTGAGCAGGAACAAGAAGCTGGGCTCCTTTAACGCAGCCGCTATCGCAGCCACCTATGGGTCGGTGAGCGCAGTCACCTTCATCGTTGCTGGCGGTTTCCTGGCCCGGCAAGGCGGTGTGCAAGACGGGTACATGACGGCGATCCTGGTCGTCATGGAATCGCCCGCCATCATCATGGCGGTGATGCTTGCAACCATGATCCGCATCCGGGATAAACATCTGGCCGGCAATGCTTCTGTCGTCGGAGAGAAGGGCGGTCTTGTATTTCCATTAGGAAAGATCCTGAAGGAGGCGTTTACCGACGGCACGCACATGGTGCTCTTGGGCAGTATGTTTGTCGGCTTCATTGTCGGCCACGATGCCTTAGTCCCCATGAAGCCGTTTATCGTCGATATTTTCAAGGGCATGCTCGCTTTATTCATGCTCGAAATGGGCACGATGGTGGCCAGGCGGCTCCCGGAAATACGCAAGGTGGGACTGTTTATGGCGGCGTTTGCGCTGACTATGCCTGTAGCGAACGGCGCAATTGGGATTCTCCTGGCACATCTGATTGGGCTGCCCCCAGGCAACGCCTTTATTTTCGCTGTGCTGTGCGCAAGCGCATCTTATATTGCGGTTCCGGCGGTGTGCAGATTCGCAATACCGGAAGCGAACCCGTCTCTATATTTCACCATGTCCCTAGCGATGACTTTCCCGTTCAATCTCGTGGTGGGTATACCGCTGTATTTTGAAATGGTTTCATATTTTTGGAGATAGATTATGCAAGCAATAAAGAAAGTTGAAATTATCATTGAGTATATGGAATTGCCGCAGCTACTGGAGGTGCTTAAAAAAGAGGTTGTTGCTGTCGGCTACACCATCATCAAGGAGGCTTTCGGTGCCGGCGGGCGCGGCGAAATGGCTGGGGACGGCTTCTCTGGTGAGTTTACCAACAGCTATCTCTTGATTGCGTGTTCCGAGGACGAGGCGAATCGTATCGTGGAAATCGTGCGACCGATACTCAAACGCTTCGGTGGTGTATGCCTGG
>JANMBV010000001.1:0-1766 GCA_031360585.1 Actinomycetes bacterium
CAATGAACTAAACAGACTGGGGCCGTCGGGATTGAGACGATTGCCGAAAATTCTCGATGGCGTCAAAGTCGCTCAGTATTTTCCAATCCAGGTATGAGCCCAATACTGTTTAGTTAGTTGATTTAGTGCTAATATTTCTCCATGTTCATTTTGAGGGGTGAATATGGCGAGAACCAAGGCCGAGTTGTCGGCTGGCGCTAGGCTGGCGGACTTTTTGACGGTCGGTTTCCTGGCGATGCAATGCCCGATTGATGCCGTACGCAATGCGCTTCAAAAGAATGGCGCCCAAAGCAAGCGACGAAGGGGTTTGCCTCACGAAATGCTGGTCTATTTTGTGATGATGATGGTCCTGTACGGCAACGTTGCCTACGAAGACGTCATGCGACTGGTGGTTGAAGGCTTGCGGACTTTTCTTGGCGAAGCCGCTTTGGAGCGCTCGGTGGTTACAAAGGGGGCCATCTCGCAGGCGCGGGCGTCGGTGGGCGAGGCTCCACTGCGCCAGTTGTACGAAGAGCAGGTGCGTCCTCATGGCCCTAGAGACATGCCTGGCGTCATGTTTTATGGCCGTCGGGTCATGGCAATTGACGGGTCCACGTTGACCATGCCCGATGAAAAAGCTAACTCTGATTTTTATGGTCGTCTTAGCGGAGGCTATGGTGATGCTGCATTTCCGGTTATCCGTTTCGTTGGCATGACGGAGTGCGGCACGCACACGATTTGCTTTGCCAAACATGGCCCCTTCAAAGAGGGCGAGCTCACGCTGGCTCAGTCTGTCATGGATCAGGCCGATCAGTCCATGATAGTGACTGCAGATCGCGGATTTTGTGGTTATGAGTTTTGGCAAAGAGGGATGCGCACCGGTGCCAAGCTGTTGTTTCGAGTTAAAAAATCTCAATCGCTTGCACGCCTTGAGACACTGCCTGACGGGTCTTATCTCAGCGAAATACGGTCGAACAAAAACTTAAAGCAAAAAGTTCAGAAAACGCTCGTTCGCGTCATTGAATACACGCTCGATGGCATACCCGATGCAGAGGTTTCATATCGCCTGATAACTAATTGGATGGGGGAAGATGCGCCTGCCGCCGTTGAGCTTGCAGCTCTTTACCACCGACGCTGGACCATTGAAGAATCATTCGACGAACTCAAGACCCATTTGGCCGATCGCAAGGTGATTTTGCGCAGCAAGAGGCCAGAGCTGGTTAAGCAAGAATTCTATGCATTACTCCTTGCACATGCGGCAATTCGCAAGCTTATGACCGAGGCTGCAGATCGCACGCGGCAGAGTGCCGTTGACCTGTCATTTGTCCATGCCGTGCGAGTACTTCAGCGCAGGATGCCCACAGTTGGTGCCATTCCCCCCTCAGCGCAGGCAAGACTGGCTCGATAGCGTGCTGCGTGAGATAGGTGCCTGTCGCGCTGTGACGAGTCGCGGCAAACGAAATATTCGAGGAGTCAGAAAAAGAACCAGCAACTACGGGGCGAGAAACAGAGGAGACCCCATCAATCAGCCGTGTCATCCAACCCTTCGTATTTTATCTAACTAAACAGTATTGCTCTCAATCCCGACGAAGATCGGCTGGCGTTTGTGACCGGGATTGAGGTTGCAGCAGACGGCGCCATCACGCATGCCTCCGTTCAGCGGGGAAAAGTGCGCAACAAGGCCAAGCTGGCTTATGACGCCGTATCGGCATGGATTGAGGGTGAGGGTGCACTGCCAGAGGCCGCTCGGGTGGTGCCTGGTCTGGCCGTGCAGATTCGACTACAGG
>JANMBV010000010.1:0-2095 GCA_031360585.1 Actinomycetes bacterium
GTCAAACACTCATTGACATGAGCCAACGAGTTGCTCGTGCCATGGAATTAGCGACAACTGCCTTACTTGAAGCCGATTTGCAATTAGCCGAGCAAATTATCTCCGATGATGATGTCATCGATATTATGCAACATGAGTTGGATGCCAAAACTCTCAGCCTGCTTGCTCGCCAACAACCGGTGGCCGGTGACCTGAGGACGCTCGTGACCTCACTACGAATGAGCGCCGATTTAGAGCGCATGGGGGATATGACTCATCACATCGCCAAGATCGCCCGGATGCGATACCCGGCCAAAGCCGTCCCGGAAGAATTAGCCAGCACAATTCGAGAGATGGGAATAGTCGCCAAAGGGATTATTGATAAGACCACTCATGTCATCGAGACTCGCGACTTACAATCCGCGGTCGAGCTAGAGAAAGATGACGACGAGATGGATAAATTGCACCGTAAATTATTCCTCACACTTCTTGACGACGCTTGGCCGTATGGAATTGAAACCGCGATCGACATGACTCTTCTTGGTCGCTATTACGAGCGCTGTGCCGACCACGCCGTCTCAGTGGCCCGCCGTGTCTACTTCTTAGTAACGGGCGAATTTGCCTCTCAGCGCGATTAGCCCTTGCCTTGATTTGCTACTGCACTAATCGCCGCCTCGGCCGCAACTGGGTCTAAATACTCTCCGCCCCGCCTTTCCGGCCGCATCTCTGCATCCAGGTGGTAAAGAAGAGGGATGCCTGTAGGAATATTTAAATCCGAAATGTCGCCATCAGAAATTCCATCAAGGTGTTTCACGAGGGCGCGCAGTGAATTGCCATGCGCAGTTACCAGAACAATCTTCTCTGAGCGCAGGTCAGGGAGAATGGATTCCTCCCAGTAAGGGAGCATCCGTACGACTACATCCTTCAAACACTCACTGCGCGGAACGGCGCTCCCGAGATCGGCATAACGTGGATCATGCGCCTGGCTGAATGGGTCTGCATCATCAATCGGCGGTGGCGGAACATCGTAGGAGCGTCGCCATAATTTGAACTGCTCCTCGCCATAGGTTTCTAATGTTGCTTTCTTATCCTTACCTTGAAGTGCACCGTAGTGCCTTTCATTTAACCGCCACGAACGTCTAACCGGAATCCATTGACGATCACAGGCATCTAATGCCAAATTCGAGGTATCGATGGCGCGACGCAGAAGCGAGGTGTGAAGAAGATCAGGTAGTAGTTCACGATCCTTGAGTAGGAGCCCAGCTTGTCTTGCTTCTGCCTCCCCTTTCCCTGAGAGTCGAACGTCAACCCATCCCGTGAATAAATTTTCTGCATTCCACTCACTCTCGCCATGGCGAAGCAATATCAACGTGTATGTCATAGGACTATCTTGCCAAGAATCAACTGCCCATACCAAACCGACTGATTAAAGCAGGTGCTCAAAAGCCTTGAGATTGGCCAATGATTCTCCACGTGAAAGTCGCCATGCCCATTCACGACGGATCGCGGAGGCAAAACCCATTTCCAATAGCGGGTTAATTGAGGCATCAGAATATTGAAGAACGCTACCAATGAGGTGGTCGAGTTCTTGGTCGCTTATCATCTCGAGCGGCAGGCGACCGACAAGGTAGAGATCCCCGAGTTCATTGATGGCGAAAGCCACCCCGTACATGGAGGCATTCTTACTTAAGCACCACGCAAAGACCTGCTCTTGATTTTCGTCGGGCTTACGAATGATAAATGCATTGATGCTCAAGGAGTGGTCTCCGACGACTAACGCGCAGTGAGTCTGCAATTTCTTCTCGCCAGGGAGTGTTACTAAAAAAGTGTCTCGATTCTGACGCTCATATTCAATGTCATGAGACTCCAAAAATTCTTCAATCGTAATTCGAGGATCGATACTGGCCAAGGGAATTAACCGTCCGATGAGGCTTTTTGGCGTTCCATTTGTGAAAGCACACGATCATAAATATCTAAAGTGCCCCGTGCGGTCGCGTCCCACCCAAAGTGAGATGCGTGCTCGATTGCTCCGACAGAGAGCAGGACACGGCGCTGTGGCAGCGCGAGCCGATGCAACAGGCCGAACACGCGCTCTGGCGCGCCGCGGCGCTGCGCC
>JANMBV010000049.1:0-2655 GCA_031360585.1 Actinomycetes bacterium
ATCGCCAGCGCCTTGTGTTTTAAATTGGTTTCGCCCATGTAGAACAAACTCTGGCCGGTCATGGCGCTGTATTTCACCTTGTCTTCCTCCGGTTCAAAGGCCAGCACGGCATCCATCAAAGAGGATTTTCCTGCTGCACTGCTGCTCTGGATCACGATGCCTAAAGGCTTGTCGAGTTTGCGGCTGACGGTGGCGAGGTAGGCCACCAGTTTGTTGGTTTCTTCGCCTACCAAGCCGCAGGCGGCGAAGTCGGACAGGATTTTGTTTGTCAGGTCGGGAGACTTTAGCAATTCAATTGCGGCCTGTTGCTTCGCCGCTTCCATCTGCGGCTCGGCCACGGGCTGCAAGGTTTGCGCAATGTTTTGATCCTGTACTTGTTCCAAGGCCAGCAGCACGCGACCCAAATCACTTTTTAAAATACCGGCTTCAAGCTGTAATTCAATCGCTGCATGGGCGATATAGCCTTGCCGTTGTTTCATGCTGTAGAGATCCAAGGTATCGACATGGAAGAATTCACCCACAGCGGACAGCAGGTTTATTTTAAGCACGTCCACCGCAAGATTCTTGGCGAGGCCGCGGATGCGGTAACGGCGGGCATCTTTGCCTTCGCCAAGCGTGAGGGTGATTTCGTTATCCTTGAGGGTCAGCGGGATTTCACGGGCGGTGTCGGGCATGGGGCTAGCGGGTAAGGCGGGCAGTTCAATGGCGGATGGGGTGGGGGAATTTTCTAGAACGGTAGTGGCTAAACCTGTGCTGAGCGCAGTCGAAGTAGAAATGACCTCTTCCGCCTGTGATGCCGCTGTGATTTGCGGCACTGGTGCAGATGGCGCGTTACCCTTGCCCAACCACACCGCCTTGCGGATGACCAGCCCCAGACTGTGCGAGGCGGGTGTCACCTTCAATGCGTATTCGTTCGCGTCCATGCCTTTGGGGAACTGGATGCGGAAACACTCGATGCCTGCCGCCATCAGCAGTTCGGCCACCTTGGCCGCACCGCGTTCGCCCGCCTCGTCGCGGTCGTAGGCAATCAAGATGCGCTGTGTGCCGTGCTGTTTGAAGGCGGCCAGGTGATCCTCTGTAAAACCTTCAATGCCGTAGCTGCTGGTGACGTTGCGGTAACCGGCACACCAGAAGGTCAGCGCGTCGATCAGGGCTTCGCACAGGATGATTTCTTTATTGGTTTGCAGGGATTGAATGTTCCACATGCCCTTGTGTTGGCCGGGCAGATATAAATGCTTCGGGGTTCCTGCACGCAAATTGTCGAGTAATTTTCTGCCGTAAATTTCTTGTACGTTTCCGCCTTCGTTCAGTACGGGAACGATCAATGAGCCGTTAAAGTGTTCGTGGCCGCTCTCGCGGTAGATGCCAATTTTTTCCAAACGCGTGCGGATGGCTTCCCCTGCTGAACGCCTTTTGTCGGGCAGTCTCAAGCCCAGCGTGCGGTTGGCATAGCCCAGCTTGAAATGGTCTATCGCTTCCATTGAGTCGAGGCCGCGTGTCTTGAGATAGGCCAGGGCTTCGGGGCTGTTTTTTAAAGTGTCGTGGTAGTAGTCCACTACCTGGTTGAGCAGGGACTGGTCGTCGGCTTCCATGGCCACCGGGGCTTCGAGGACGCGCACGCTGGCGCGCTTGATTGCTTCAGGCCCGGCGGCTCTCGTCCCCGCATGGGGGAAAGAGGGAATGCCGTCGCGCAGCAGTTCGACCGCATGGCGGAAGGACACGCCATTTTTTTTGATGACCCAGTCGATCGGGCCACCGGCTGCACCGCAGCCAAAGCAGTGCCACAGGTTTTTTGAAGGTGTCACGATCAGGCTGGCGGTGGCGTCTTCATGGAAGGGGCAGCGGCCTGCCAAGTCCTTGCCGGATTTCTTGAGGGCTATGCCGCTGCGCTCGATCAGGCGCTCGACCGATATCTCATTTTTTAGCCGCTCGATTTCAGTTTCGGGGATGCGTGCCATTTTTTGGGTCTCCGGTAAAAACCTGTCAAGGGGGTAAACAAAGAAATAACTCGGTTGCAGTTTACGCCATTTTGGCGTACAGTCAACTACCAATTAAAAACAGGGGGTATCGTTATGGCATTACTAGATCAGCAATGGACAACCATAATGACCCAAGACGAGAAGGAATATTTCAAGGTGCTGGGCAGCCGTATCGCACACTTGCGCAAGGAGCTGGAGCTAACCCAGGTACAGCTTGCCGAGATGCTGGGAATTTCTCAGCAGATGGTGGCTTCCTACGAGGTCGGTCGCCGCCGCATTCCGGTGTCGATGCTGCCATCGCTGGCGCAGGCGCTCAAGGTGCAAACCGATGCACTGCTGGGAAACGAAACCAAGGCACACTCAAAGCGCGGCCCTACGCCAAAATGGCAACTGCAAATCGAGGCCATCGCGCAATTACCCAAGGCGAAACAGCGCTTTGTTTCACAAGTGTTGGATACCGTACTGGCGCAAGCCAGCCGCTAAAGGAGATTATTGATGACAACGTTAAAACTGAATTTGCCGGATGATCTGGCGCAGCGCGCTCAAAACGCAGGGTTATTGACCGACACATCCATCCAGAAGTTATTGGAAGAGGCCATCCGCCGCGAAGCGGGACGTAAGCTGCTCAGTATCGCGCAAGAAATACATGACGCAGGTATCACGCCCATGAGCGATG
>JANMBV010000053.1:0-1747 GCA_031360585.1 Actinomycetes bacterium
CTGCCCGAAGAAGCTTGTGGACCCCCTGAACGCGATCTGGCGGGATCTCGAGGATCCGCGGGACGCTCGCGGAGGGGTCGTGCCGGCTGATCGGGCAGCCGGTGTAGGCGGGCCCGTCGAGCGAAGGCAACACGACGGCCCGACCGGACCGTCAGAGCGAGGTTGGGCTCCCGGAATGCCCCACGTCGTGGTCCTGGGCGGCGGGTTCGCCGGCCTCTACGCGGCAAGGTCCCTCAGTCGGGCACCCGTCCGCGTCACCCTCGTCGACCGCCGCAACTACCACCTGTTCCAGCCGCTTCTCTACCAGGTGGCGACCGCGGCGCTCAGCGCGCCCGACATCGCTGAGCCGATCCGCAAGGTGCTCCGCCGCCAGCGGAACGCTACCGTGCTACTCGCCGAGGCGCGTGCCGCCGACCCGAACGGCCGCCGCGTCCTTCTCGACGCCGGCGAGCTGCATTACGACTACCTGATTGTTGCCACGGGAGCCTCGCACGCCTACTTCGGCCACGACGACTGGGCGCGCCACAGCCCGGGCCTCAAGACGATCGAGGACGCCTTCGAAATCCGCCGCCGCGTTTTGCTGAGCTTCGAGGCCGCGGAGTTCGAAACCGACCCCGCATGCCGAGGCGACTTGCTCACCTTCATCGTGATAGGCGCCGGCCCGACGGGTGTCGAGCTCGCTGGCGCCCTGCGGGAAATCGCGCAGCACACCCTGGCGCGCGAGTTCCGGAACTTCGATCCGCGCACTGCGCGCATCGTCCTGCTCGAAGCCGCCGACCGCCTCCTGCCGAGCTTCCCCGAGGAGTGCGCGCACGCCGCGCGCCGCCTGCTCGAGAAACGCGGCGTCCAGGTGCGGACGGGAGCCCGCGTGACCGGGGTAGACTCGGAAGGCGTGTGGATCGGCGCCGAGCGGATCTGCGCCCGCACCGTGCTGTGGGCAGCAGGCGTACAGGGCTCAGCGATCGCGCGTACTCTCGGGGCGGGGCTCGACGAGCAGGGACGCGTCAAAGTGCGGGCCGATCTCACGGTGCCGGGGCACCCGGAGATCTTCGTTGTCGGTGATCTTGCCTCGCTCGTGCAGGAAGGCGAGCGTGTTCCCGGGATGGCCCCCGCCGCGATCCAGGAGGGCCGGCACGCGGCGCGCAACATCCGGTTGGCGCTCCGGGGGGAGCCGTACCGCGAGTTCCACTACAGGGACGTGGGCGTGCTCGCCACCATCGGACGCGCGGCCGCAGTGGCGGCCATCGGGCGCTTCCGTTTCTCCGGCCTCATCGCCTGGGTCGTCTGGCTCGTCGTGCACATCGCCTGGCTCATCGGGTTCCGCAACCGCTTCGTCGTGCTCTTCGAATGGGCGTGGGCGTATTTCACCTACGAGAGGAGTGCGCGTGTCATCCTCGATCGGCCAATGACCGCGGACTGGGCACAGGCGGCGCAGGGAGCGACCCATCGGCCGGGCAAAGCGACAGCGGATGAACAACACTAACTGGTAAGCGGGGGCGCCATCAGCAGGGGACGACGACGGGCCCCCTTCGCACCACGGGGTCGGCGCCAACGCTCGTGGCTAGGCGCGGGGCCGGGTGGCCTTGGGGCTTGCGTGAGACGTCCCACTCCTCGAAAAGTGG
Organism: Actinomycetes bacterium; assembly: GCA_031360585.1. GTDB lineage: Bacteria > Actinomycetota > Actinomycetes > Nanopelagicales > Nanopelagicaceae > QYPT01. The sequence continues at coordinate 1,623 of JANMBV010000053.1, forward strand.
GACGTCCAGTTCCCCGACGGCGCCGGGCACCGGCCATCCGGCGGCCCCGCACGAGGACCGGCCCTGGGAGGGCAGATCCCGCGGGTCGCGCCTAGCTAGCACAAACTCGGAGAAGATGGTGTCGG
>JANMBV010000081.1:0-3002 GCA_031360585.1 Actinomycetes bacterium
TTGTCGCGCCAATTCTTTTCCAAAAGCCAGACGCTCCACCGAACGCTCAACCATTAGGGAAAGCGCTCGTTCGGCCATTCCAATTGCGCGCATGCAGTGATGCACGCGCCCTGGCCCGAGTCGGGCTTGGGCTATTGCAAACCCAGAACCTTCTTCGCCAATCAGATTCTTCGCTGGCACGCAAACATCGGTGAAGGTAATTTCGGCATGACCGTGTTGGTCAACATAGCCAAAAACGTTGGTGTTACGAACTATTTCTACGCCGGGTGTATCCATAGGAACTAAAACCATGGACTGTTGGTGATATGTATCTGCACCTGGATTAGTCTTACCCATGACGATCAATATTTTGCACCGTGGATCCATGGCACCCGTGGTCCACCATTTTCGTCCGTTAATACGGAAGTGATCGCCTTCTTTCACGATACTGGTCTTAATGTTGCGAGCATCGCTGGAAGCGACTTCCGGCTCACTCATGGCGAACCCCGATCGGATAACTCCTTCCAAAAGTGGTTCTAGCCATCCCTTCTTCTGATCGACGGAACCAAATAAATGGAGCACTTCCATATTTCCAGTATCGGGAGCAGAACAATTGATGGATTCGGGCGCGAGTTCTGGCGACCATCCAGTCAATTCAGCGAGCGAGGCATAGTCGGTAACGGTCAGTCCGTGCGCAGGATCGCGAGAATCGGGCAGGAAGAGATTCCATAACCCTTTACTTCGAGCCGAAATCTTTAATTTTTCTATAATAGGTGGCGGCAGGTGGGGAGTCCCTGCATTGGCGAAGTCGAGACGCTCTTGGTGATAGATAGCCTCGACTGGGAATATTTCTGAATCCATAAATGTTTGAAGACGATTCTGATAATCGTTAGCCTTTTCGCTGAGATTGAACTCCATAGGAGTACCGTACGCACATTCTTTAAGAAATAGGAGCAAACATGGGGGTTCTAGATCGGTTCCGTTTGGATGGGAAAGTAGCAGTTGTTACCGGCGCATCGTCTGGGCTCGGCGTTGCTTTTTCCAAGGCACTGGCTGAAGCAGGGGCAGATCTGGTTCTCGGTGCGCGAAGAACTGAGCTTCTAGATGAGACTGGTGCAATTGTTGAATCAGTTGGACGCCGTTTTGTCGCCAAAGGAACTGATGTTTCCAAACCTGAAGACTGTACGGCGCTGATTTCTCAAGCGATGGAAACTTTTGGTCGAGTCGATATCTTGGTTAATAACGCTGGCGTGGGGACAGCAGTACCTGCAACTCACGAAACCCCAGAACAATTTCGAGAAGTTATTGATGTAAATTTGATGGGGGCTTATTGGATGGCGCAGGCATTTGCGCGAGCCGCAAAGAATGGCGGCGTAATTGTAAATATTTCCAGCGTTTTAGGATTGAGATCTGGGGGTCTTCCCCAAGCTGCCTATGCCGCCAGCAAAGCCGGTTTGATGGGGCTCACTCGAGATTTGGCGGGCCAATGGACCAGCCGCCGAGGTATCCGTGTAAATGCTCTTGCGCCAGGATTTTTCCCGTCTGAGATGTCGGACCAACTTCCAGCAGAAACCGTTGAATTGGTAAAATCTCTCACGCCGGCCGGACGACTTGGTGATCCAGAGGAATTGGCAGCCACGTTAATTTGGTTGGTGAGTGATGCTTCTTCTTATGTGACAGGAGCAACGATCTCCGTAGATGGTGGGTTCTCCATGCACTGACCTTCTCCTTCTTCTTGCTTTCGTTCCTCTTTCAGTTTACAGTTTAGATACTTAAGGGGAGTACCTCACTACAGCTACCTCGTCAATACGGTGTAAAAACCCGTGGCGCTGGCCGTGAAAACGGTTAGGGAGACCTTGACCATGTTTTACTCATGGCTATCAAGGGAGAATTCAATGAATGTATCTTTATTAACCTGGTCGATCACGGTAGCTCTTATTTTGATTTTGGTTTTCATTGATCTATTCACTGCGAGTAGGAAGCCGCATGATGTCAAGTTTAAAGAAGCTATTGCATGGACCCTGTTTTACGTCGGCATCTCCGTTGGCTTCGGGCTCGTGGTGTGGAGTCAGTTTGGTGCAACCTCTGGGTTGGAATATTTCTCCGCGTATATGGTCGAGTACTCACTTTCAGTAGACAATCTCTTCATCTTTGTCATAATTTTGACCCAATTTGCGGTACCAAGCATTTATCACCAGCGAATACTTCTCATCGGTATTGTGCTTGCACTCGTATTGAGAGCGGCCTTTATCGCTGTGGGAGCGGTCGCGCTTGCCTCATTTAGTTTCACATTCCTTATCTTCGGGGCGATATTGGTCTGGACTGGCATTGGTCTGTTCAGACATTGGGACGAAGACCCCGATCCCAATGAAAACTTTTTAGTCCGTAAACTCCGAAAATCAATCCCTATGGTTAATGAGTTTCATGGGAACAGCCTGTTTATCCGTCTAAATGGAAAGCGTCTTGCTACTCCCATGTTCTTAGTAATTGTTACGATCGCTACAACAGACCTGCTATTTGCCTTGGATTCCATCCCAGCAACCTTTGGAGTGACATCTGAGCCCTTTCTAGTATTTACTGCAAACGCATTTGCTCTCTTAGGATTACGAGCTCTTTATTTCTTGCTCAAAGGCTTTCTTGATAAGTTAATTTACCTATCGCTCGGTCTTTCGTTCATCCTCATTTTTATTGGAATCAAACTTTCTTTAACTTATCTACATGAGATTTTCGCTGGAATCCCCAAGATCCCGACGGTTGCAAGCCTCGGGGTAATTGGATTAATTTTGGCGGTCTCAACTATTGCCAGCTTGCTCAAGAGCAAGGCGGACCCTTCTGCGAAGGCTCACGCTGGCCGAATAGCACTCCTGGAGAGGGATGAAGAGTCATGATGCTCTTTCGCAAACTCTGGAGTGCCCTTCCGAGATCTATTCGGAAAACCATCGTTTTAGTGATCGGTTCGACTCTCATTGCCTTGGGAACGGCACTTGTAGTTCTACCAGGTCCATTCACTATGCCCCTTATCA
>JANMBV010000096.1:0-7838 GCA_031360585.1 Actinomycetes bacterium
CTCGGAACCCGCCTTGTTCCCCTCTTCCCAGACAGAGTCCTGATCCTTCTCTTTGCATTGCTCATGTTTGCTGCGGCAATAGGGATGTGGCGAAACCAAGTACATAACAAGGAATTCACTGCTGCGTCGTTGCCTCTGGTAATTCTTACGGCTTCTGGCATTGGGGTTCTCACCGGTCTATTTGGCATCGGTGGAGGCTTTCTCATCGTTCCTGCCCTGGTGTTAATCCTAGGAATCAAAGTCAAGTTAGCTGCAGGCACATCCCTTGTCGCAATAAGCCTGAATTCTGTCATTGCTTTCTTGCTACGGCATCAGTACTGGCACCTGGTGCCGTGGAGCAGCATCCTGGTTTTCACTGGTTCGGCTGTTATCGCATCCTTTGTGAGTACTCCATTGGCGGAGAAGTTGCCCGCTAAAGATTTAGCTCGGGCTTTCTCGGTCCTTGTAGTAACCGTTGCAATTTTCATGGTGGTCACGCAAGGATTCAAATAAATCACGAGAAATGGGTGGGCCCCGTCGGGATCGAACCGACGACCCACGGATTAAAAGTCCGTTGCTCTACCGACTGAGCTAGAGGCCCGGGACCAATCAAAAAGGTCTGACAGAAGTCGTGACAAAACCCAAGACAAAAGTCGAACCTGACTGGAACGGTACTGAATTGTAGCGACGATTATCAGGCTCCGAAGCCACATTCAGCCGCAGGGGAGAATGGCCATTTAACCCGCAAAACCTCTCAAACCGTCGCCTCACTTAAAGTTTTGCAGGCAAGTACCGAGGATTCCTGGGTGGTCCGATTTGCACGGGGAGACGCGGGTAGAGCCTGGGTTTTCTTTGTGGTGTCACAACCCAAGAAGTGCTAAGGGGATCACGGCTACACCATCAGCTCTACGAAACGCCGTCTCACCTGTCGTTACTACGATCAGGTCAATAACCTCAGTTTTTGCATTTTCCTTCAACCAGAGAAGGTGTTTTACATCATCGGCATCAACCGTTGGAGACAACTTAACCTCTATTCCAATTATTTTCCCATCCTCTGTTTCTAGTATGAGGTCTACTTCGTGCACCCCCGCAACTGTCCTTAGGTGCGAGATTGATGCGCCAAGTGTTTGGGCAAAGACTCGTACAGAAAGAGTTACTAGAGACTCGAAAAGTCTCCCTAAAAGGTTACCCTGATTCTCAAATTTGACTGCACCTTCTTCGCCTCTGAGTAACATTTTTGCATTTAGTCCTAGCGCACGAACTGCCAGCGCAGGGTCTACGAGATGACGTTTTGGGGCTTGTGACAGCGTTGATAGGAAGTTGAATCCTGGAAGCCACGCTGGAACCTCATCTAGGATTCGTAGCATTTTCAAAACTTCAATGTGGGCCAATGCTGTTGGCTTACTTGCAAGTGTCTCTTCTCCCGGAATGGCCATCCCTCGGATTTTTTCATAAGACATGTTTGTAGCTGTTGCGGCCGCATAAGCGCGCAGCCACGCGAACAGTGCAGCTGGCTTTCTTACTTTGTGCCCAGCTTCTACAAAGTCTTTATTTACAATGTTTCTAAGGTAGGAGCCGAGTTCTGCGCTTTGTAGTCTTGCGGGCATCGCCCGTATACCAGGAAATCCAGAAGCCGCTATTTCTTTGACATACTCACGCAGGCCAAAGTTATCGACACTTCCCCTGATTTCCCTTTCCCCGTTTAGCAGGGATCTCAAACTAACAGTTGGTTTTACTACATCCCTTTCAGGGAGCGTCATGGGACGCATTCGTAACTCGTGAATTCGCAACGCACCCGAGTGAACTGTTGCATCCGGAACATACGCGGACCCGGTGAGTATGAATACCCCATCTTTGTTCTCGTTATCTACGTTCCGCTTTACCGCATCCCAAATTGGCGCATACCTTTGCCACTCATCAACCAGGACGGGAGACTCGTTATCAAGGATTCCATCTGGATCGGCCTGGGCGATCTGGAGTTGACTTGGGACATCCAATCGAATTATTGTCTTGGCACGCTGCTCGCCTGTGGCTGTTTTCCCCACGCCTTTTGGCCCATCTAGAAGAATTGCCGGGATCCCACCAAGAAACTCATCGAGTTCATCGTCTACTGAACGCCTTCTGTAGACCACGGTCAATCTCCTTTTCGCGGAAATTCTACTTTACCATTATCGGAACTTTTACTTTACCATTATCGGAACACTTTAGTCAGCAAGAGCTCAATTTCACGCTCATTTTCAACAGAGATCTCACTTCAAGCCAATCCCGAAACTGGGTTTAGAGTCCTTTGGTTTCCGCTCTACGAGACAGTGAATGGGTTTGGGTTTACCCGCCCGGCGGGTCACAGAACAGCACGCAGGGCTTGCCCCCTTTGGCCCGACCGTCTGGGTGCCTCATTATGCCGTTGCGCCAGAGTCAGGGGATGGAGCCGTCCCCATAGAGCGAGGATGGCGCTCGCGATGGAGATCACCAATAGACACGGACTTCACCTCGTTGGTAGCTGTCGGAGAATCTGGCGTCCGAACTGCCTGTTGGTGGAATCCTAAAGACGGACGGTTCGCATCCCAAAGTTGGTTGCCTAGCGACCAGATAGGCCCCTCTTCACCATGAACTCAACTGCCGCGTTCATGTTTAAGGGGGTTACTTTTTGACCAGGATGGGTGCTCGGCCAAACTCTTAGCAGTTCATCTACGAAGCCCTGACCAACCTCAACCACGTCGGAGAAGTCAATTTCTATTTCAGTGAACCTGTCCATCCCGGAAAGCACTCTCTTTGCTTCACTTCTAGACATGAAGCGAACGCCGATTTCAAAAAGTTTCAGGATCGGTCGTGTACGGACAAACTCGTGATCTTCACTGAATTCGCGAAACAGTTCGCCGATTTGCTTGCCTGTTGTAGCGCTCAATTCCCCTGAGACTCTTGTGCCGGCTTTGACTGGTTCCAATCCGACCGCACCGTCATTTCGCACGTTGTCACGTGTCCATCGAATGCCGTCCGATGCTAATTGAAAGATATCCACGGCCTTTGACGTGAAGAAAATGCCCTCTCCGGAGTGCCCAGATGCCGCGGTCGTCCGCTTGCCCTTGCTCAATTCCTGCAGTGCATGGAACCTATCCTCTAGACCCAGCCCTTGCATCAGGGTGGAAAAAACACCTTGGCCATCGTCGGCGATTTCGAAGGCCCATATCTTGTCATTCACCCAGAACCGAACGCTTACGAAGACTCCATGCGAGTGATCAATCGCGTTGTTTAGCATTTCGGTGAGTGCATACGAAAATGTGTTGGCAACTAACAAGGACTCATCGAGAGCCAAATCTTTAATTATCGACTTCCAAACCCTGTCTTCTTCTAACCCAGCGACTTGGAACGAGCGCTCCCATTGCGGGGGCCCATGCAGGACCTCTAGGCCGGCCCCCGCCGTCAGGGCTTGTTTCTGAGCTGCCCGCACACTTAGAGCAACCGCGACTCTTTCAGCATTGAAGAGTCTGTGTCCTTTAGTTGTCTTCTCCGAAGGGATGATGCCATCGTCAGCTAATTTTCGCAGCCAGTTAGGGTGCAGACCAACGAGCTTTGACAGTTCGCCGATTCGCACCTTTTTTGTTGCCACGTCGTCTTCCTTATCCACAGAACCTAATAGTCCGAGTGTGAGGTTTTATGCCATAATGTACTCCATTTTCCAAAAACCTACCAGTCCTAGTGTTAGATTTCCCGCCTAAGAGGGCCCTGGCAGACCATAGGTCACGCTCAGCGGTCCCAAAACCTAATAGTCCTAGTGTTGGCTTTCAGTACTCGGCGTCTTGAGTGGGAAAGCAGGGTGTCTTACAGAGGGCGTTTGCTCTCTGAAAACCTGCCAAAAATCGTGAGCCACATCCGAGTGATCGCAGATCAACCGGCTTTTTTGATTGGTCCCAGAGGCCCTCGTCGCACCGATCAAGACCAAACGCGACGGGTGAAATCTTAGGCTGTTTTAATGGGACTAACGCCCGCGTGAAGCGCGTGCCAATCGGTCCCGGATGGCAAGAGCTAGACCATCTCCCTCAGGTGGAATGACAGCAATCTTCTTGACCCCTTGGGCATCGGCCGAACGAAGTGCGGCATAAAGCACCCGGGCATATTCATCGGTAGTTGAAGGGGAGGCCAACCTGATTGCCCCTTTGGGAGTTGGAATAGATGAAAGAGCTATAAAGCCTTCACCCGACTCGGCAATGGCGTTGAGAACGACTTGAGCCTTTGGTGAATAGTGCTTTTCTAGTGAGCCCGAAACCCGTATCTCGCTCTCGTCGCTTTCAATCACTTTGAGTCCCGTGCATTCCTCAATCATCTCTTTTGTAATTGCACCATGACGCAAAATGCTCGGTAAATCTCCCGTGCAATCAATGATCGTTGATTCCACACCCACTAGTGCCGGACCGCCATCCAAAATGAAATCGGTAGGCGAAAGATATTCCCCAATTTCTTCTTCTACGGCCTGCGCCGTCGTAGGTGAGACCTGACCGAATCTATTGGCACTCGGCGCGGCAATCCCAAGCCCACCAATTTTCTTAAAAGCATGAAGTAAGCCCAGAGCCAACGGATGTGCTGGAACGCGAAGTCCTACCGTGCCTTGCCCACCAGTAATAAAATCCTTTGCAATATCGCTTCGAGGAAGTACCAGCGTCATCGGTCCTGGCCAGAAATCGCGAGCCAAAGATATTGCATACATTGGAAAATCACTCGTCCAGCTTTCCAGGCTATCTAACCCAGGAATATGAACAATCAACGGATGATCGGAAGGCCGACCCTTCACCTCGTAGATGCGCGCAATCGATTGGGCGTTGGTCGCGTCCGCGCCGAGCCCATAAACGGTCTCCGTTGGAAAGGCTATTAGGGAGCCATCTTTTAAAGCTCGCGCGGCTTGGCCCAAAGTATCCACAGTGCAGTTTGAGAGGAATTGAGAATTCGCGGGCGCGCTCACCTGAGTAGCCCTTTTGCGCCGACTCTTGAACCAATTTGAGACAAGATACTCCTATGGTCGCAACTAAGAATGAACGCATTCGCGTTATGCGAATTATAGCCCGAATGAATGTGGGCGGTCCGGCCGTACAAGTGAGCGGCTTAATGCGAGGTTTTGACACAAGCAGATTCGACCAAAAATTAGTAACTGGCTTCTGCGCCATCGATGAATCCGACTACTTGGAGACGGTTGCAACCGACGTCACAGCCACTCGTATCAAGGGTCTTGGTAGATCGATTTCACCGAGGGCGGATTTGGGGGCTTTTTTCCAAGTAGTGCGTGAGATACGTGCATTTCAGCCAGACATCATTCATACACACACGGCCAAAGCTGGAGTAATCGGAAGATTAGCCTCGTTGGTCTCAGGACATTCCTCCGTACGTGTCCATACATACCATGGACACTTACTCCACGGTTACTTCGGAAAATACAAGACTTTGCTGGTCATTCTGATCGAGAGATTTCTGGCCCTGTTTACAACCACGTTGTTGGCGGTCGGGAAAAAAGTAATGAATGACCTTCTTGCAGTTCGGATCGGGAGTGCGAAAAAGTTTGCCGTGATGCCACCAGGTCTGCAGCTTGGTGCATTGCCAACACGACAGGAAGCATGTAAAACCCTCGGCTTAGATCCTTCCCTCAGGTACTGCGCTTTCATCGGTCGCATTACAAAAATTAAGAGACCTGATCGTTTTCTTGATACGGTGGCTTTAATCAATTCCCAAAATACGAATTTGCACTTCATTGTTGCGGGGGCTGGAGACTTACTCGGGTACAGCCAGGCAAGAAGTGCCAAAGAAGGCCTTCCTATCACTTTCCTAGGTTGGCGCGAGGATATCGAAACTGTACTTGCGGCTTCCGATCTCGTTCTGCTGACAAGCGATAATGAAGGAACGCCTTTAAGTTTGATTCAAGCAGGAATGGCTCAGTTGCCGATTGTCGCAACGAGAGTTGGTTCGATAGATGAGATTGTCTTAGAGGGCGAAACTGGATTTCTAACCGATCTTTCGCCCGAGTCGCTGGCAACCGCAGTTATGAAACTGGCTTCATCGCAACCTTTGAGAGATGAGATGGGCAAGAAGGCGCACAATTACACGATTCAAAGGTATGGAGTCGAAAGACTCATAAGGGACCACCAACAACTTTACGAAGAATTACTTAGCGATCGAGCCAATTCCTAGCCCACAGTTCGAGCATGATCATGGGCCACAAGATCGCATCCTGATCGCGTCCCGACATGTGGTCGGAGATCGTTCTTTCCACTTGCTGAAATTGAAACCACCCTCGATTCTTGGCGGTGGTATCGGTCAAAAGATCATACGTCATTTCCCGCAGACCAGTTCGAAGCCAATCGGCGCGCGGTATTGCAAACCCCATTTTTGGCCTATCCACCAACTCCTTTGGCACCAAGGATCGGGCCACCTCCTTGAGTATGAATTTTCTTTGCCGGCCCCTAATTTTGAATTCGGACGGCAATCTCGTAGCCCACTCGACTAACTCATGATCGAGTAATGGGGAGCGCAGTTCAAGGCTATTAGCCATTGTGGCCATATCTGCTTTCACAAGTAGATCTCCCGGTAGGTATCTTTCCAAGTCTGATCGGAGCATCTTCGAAAGATTATCCCGCGCACCTGGGCGGGCGAATTCATCCTCAAATGCCAAAATCAATGCACGCGGTTTGAAATCCGAAGTAAGCAAACTGTTTAATTCAAAATCTGAGCCAAGCGACATTGCGGCCCTGTATCTGGATGCCAGAGTTGGATGCGAGTTCATTTGAGAGAGAACGCGCTTTACTTTGCGATTGGATATTGCTCCAGACCTTATCGCCCCTTTCGCCAAAGACGAAAGCGCTGCAACGAGTACGTTGAAATTTTGCATCGCCGGAACAGCCGAATAACGGTCATAGCCACCAAATACCTCATCCCCGCCGTCTCCACCCAGGGCCACAACTACCTCGCGGCGGGCAAATTTTGCGAGCATGAAAGTTGGAATAATCGATGAATCAGCAAATGGTTGATCTAGGGTCGCGGCAATTTCCTGTAGCAAAAGTGCAGGGTCTGGCGATAATTTCTCTTCGACGTGATCGGTGCCCAAATAATTTGCGATTGCTCGCGCGTGAGTAGATTCGTCAAAACGAGGATCATCAAATCCAATCGAAAAAGTCTTCACCTTGCCTGGATTGAGTTGGGTCATGTATGCAGTGACGACTGTTGAGTCATACCCGCCGCTAAGAAATGAACCTAATGGTCTTTCTGAAATCAACCTGCGTTCAACGGCAGCCTTGATCAGGATTTTCGTCTGGTCAAGGGCATCTTCAAAAGATATCTTCTCTGTAGCAGAAAAATCCGGTGACCAATATCGAAAGGTAGTCCAGGTTCCCTGCCTCCATATGCCCACCGATGCAGGAGGAAGTTGATTGATCTCATTGAAAGCCGAGTGCGGAGCGTTGACGTAACCGAAGGTCATTACCTCAGAAATGGCGTCGGGACGCAATGTGGCGGTGACCCCCGCCCTTCGAAGTGCCTTCACCTCAGAAGCAAAGAACAGAGAGTCATCCATGGTTTTGGCATACCAGAGTGGTTTCTTACCCATTCGATCGCGAATGAGAATTAGAGACTGGTCTCTTGAGTCCCAAATCGCTATCGCAAACATGCCACTTATCTTCTGGACAAAATCAATTCCGTACTCCTGATACAGATGCACGAGTACTTCCGAATCGCCCTTTGAACGAAACTTATGTCCTTTGGAAATGAGCAACTCCCGCAATTCCAAGAAGTTATAGATTTCGCCGTTAAACACAAGGTGGATTGAATCGGTCTCATCGGAAACGGGTTGCTGGCCCGTCCCCACATCAATAATTGCGAGGCGG
>JANMBV010000026.1:0-20967 GCA_031360585.1 Actinomycetes bacterium
ATTACAGCGTGCTCCTGTGGATCTCGAGACTTCTTGATAAGGATAATCAGTGCGGCAGCAGCTAGTAGATAACTCGCCACATGGATCATCTTTTCCTCCTAGCCCACTTTTCTTTCAAAGGCATTACCCGATGCCCAAAGCGTCACTGTATACCCGGACATCAACCGAGCCAGTGGGGACTGGAAGCGTCGTATCAAGCAGATTTATGAGGGCGTATTAACGATTGGCCGTGTTGCCGATATGGATTGCTTTTTCAGGTAAAGAGGACAGCCTTCACCTGCCATGATCTGTTCGTGATCTATGCTCTGAAAATGGAGATCGACCCCCAGCAATCTAGCGTGGACAAGATTGTGGCCTCGATACTGGGATGTGTAACAGGTGAACTCACGCTCGTCGCTGTAGATGGCCTCGCTGCATCAGGAAAAACTCGCCTCACGGATGAACTTGCACGACGAAATCCCACCTGGCAGGTAATACGCCTCGATGAACTGCAGCGCCCGACGCCTAACCAAGCGTGGGGGCACTGGACAGATGAAGAATGCTCACGAGGTTTCGTTGATACCAATCATTTGAGGTCCCTGCTCACTGGCTTACGTCAGGGTCGCTCCGTGGATTTCCGACCGTACGATTGGACGAATCATCGAGTGAGTGAGGAAGAGAGAACTTACATGCCCGAGGGCGTCGTACTTGTTGAAGGCCTTTACACGATGCGCGACGTTCTCTTGCCCCTCTACGATTTGACGATCTGGGTCGCGGTGGACCACAAGGAGCGCACGCGTCGAATCGGCGCCCGGCCGCCCGCCGATTCGGGGTGGCAAGACGCCTGGATCCGCGGAGAGCATGCTTACTTGTCGTCCGAGAAACCGCAGGAGCGTGCGATGTTGGTTGTAAGTGGAGGGACGTTGTTACGCCAGTAGATTTCGTGGCCGCTCAACACTGGCATGGTAGTTACATACTGAATGACGGCACCGTTGTGTCCTGCAACAGGGAAGGTAACGAGGAACGTCTCGCTTACCGTTCTGGTGACCACACTCATTTAAGGGGTTGCACTAACGATTAGTGGGGTTGACGAGCGCTCACACACCACCCCGGATTAAGAGTTGGAAGGGGGTGCATTAACGACTGGTGGGGTTGGCAAGGTTGGTTCGGGCCGCTAAATTTTCTTAACCCATCGCGACCAATCCTCTTGAGGTTCAAAACCGTATGAGATCCACGCTTTATGTGCGGTTTCATTCTCATCCAAAATCATGGCGTCGATTCGTGTCCCACCAAAAGTCTTAAACCTCTCGATGGCTTGATCGATGAGAAGTTTTCCAATCCCTTGCCTTCTTTTGTCCTCCCGAACTGCAAGACGATAGAGACAAGACCTCCAGCCATTCCAGCCAGCGATGACCGTGCCGATGATTTCGTCGTTCTCGATTGCAAGGATCAAGGCATCTCGGTCTCTTTCCAGCAAACCGATCAGCGCATCGGAGGAATCCAAAGGTCTTGAATTGTTTTCGGCGTGATTTGCCCAAAAGTCAAGAATCGCCGCAATATCTGACGGTCCTGTAGCTCCAACTCGAATGTGGATCATCTAGTTAGTGTAATTGGATTCCAAACTTGGAATAAGGGGTGTATTGACGATTAGTGGGGTTGCCCATGAAGTTTAGATTCGATGTCGATTGAAACTTGGTCACGCCTCTATTGCGATATTGCATCATTGTCTTCCCGATACAAGGCATGATGTCTCTTGAGGAATTGATTGGTCCAATGTTGGAATACGGAAGAGTGTGAACATTTGCAGATGACTTATTGGGTTAGCGCAGCGATCGCTCGACGTGGGGGTTCGTTGCTGCTAGTTCGCGAAGTCGCCGAATCCGGCGAAATTGGGTGGTCTTTGCCCGGTGGAGTGATAGAAGAAGGCGAAGACCCGTTGACTGCAGTGATGCGTGAGGTCAGGGAGGAGACAAGCCTGCAAGTCTCGGAAGTCTTAGGGCTTGCCTATAGCGTCATTTATAACCGACCCGAGAAAAACGATCGCACCTGCGCCTTCGTGTTCGAGGTGGCCACAACGGGAAATATTGTGGCCGAGGAGATGGAAAGCGATATCCTCGAGGCAAAATTTATCGATCTTCCTTCAGCCATCGGACTTTTGGAAGACTTTCCGATAAGGGTCATGGTAGAGCCAGCGATTGCCTTTCTTAAGGAGGAAACTCCTCCAGGAATGTTGTGGGTGTATGACGACCTTGACGGGCAAACCCGACTAACTGCCCGCGTTGCGCCACATTTCGGCGGAGGCTAAGTCTTATCGTTCGAATGACCGCACCCGTTTAAGGGGGCGCATAAACGATTAGTGGGATTGGTGGCCGAGGTTCAATTCTTCAGGACACTTCGCGCAGCAAAAAGTAGGTGGGTGCCACCGTCTAGTGCTCCAGGTTCCGCGCAAGCCGCAATCTCGTGTTCAAGAAATCGTCGCCACCGATCAGGATCAGACTCCAAAGTAGAGAGTGCTTCCGGTTTATCAAGAGAAGCCCAGTTGCTCGCACTCATAGCTCGCACTTCGCCTCCGCAGCGCTCAACAAGATTGGTGATATCTGATGCACGGAACATCTGGCAGACATGCGCACCTCCGATATGTCGCAGATCCCCAGTACGCACAATGCGAAACAACCCTGTAACAGCCTCCTCGACATTCTCGAATGCATAAGACAACGGCCCTCCATAGGCCACAACCGCATCAAATTCACCATCTGAATAATGGGACGTATCGCAGACGTCCAGGACCTCCCAGGACTCCACGGACGTCGAGCTCGCAAGGCGAGTTCGATTTAAATCCAATTGAACTGGCGAGAAGTCGGTGACTGCTACCTTTGCACCTAAGTCAATTAATTCCATCGTGAATCGACCTGGTCCAGCACCAATCTCCAAGACTCGCCGCTCCCACTCCGCATCTCCAAATTCATCGTAATAAGAGCGCATTTTTTGACGATCATCTTGGGTCATGAATGTCATTGTGCCAGTGCCGTGCCACTTGGCGACTACCCAATTGTCGAAGTTTTGATGATGAATTGTGCGAGGATTAGAGAATGGCACCGATAGAGAGTCACTTCGCAGGCGCCTCTGGTCGCCTCGAACGCTATAAGGGAAATATCGAGACGGAATTTGTATCAGCGGAGAGCATCGCCAGAGACCTCCTCCTTGCGGTGGCGTGAGCCAGGTTGCCATGGTGATCTCGGGGACAAGGTAAGCGGATGCGCATAGCAAACCCGCCCGGTTGGAATACCATACGTGTCATCGCGATATCTCGTGCACTTTCGCTTCTCGGTGATGAACTTGCCATCTTCGCTCTTCTTTTGAGGGTGAAGCACAACGGTGGGGGCGCTCTCTCTATTGCCGCGATCATGGCAGCGGGACAGTTACCATTGATCTTGTTGTCGCCTTGGGCGGGAACAATTACTGACCGTGTGCCTGTACGTCGTCTTGCGCCCATTGTTACCGCTGTGCAGGCAGTCTTTGCCGCACTGCTCGCCTTTAATTCCCCGCTAGCAGTTTCTGCTCTGCTCATATGTTTAATCGGGGTCGGCCAAGCGCTTTCAGGTCCTGCCTGGTCTGCAACCTTGCCGGAGATTGTCGGCAAGGATGCGATGCCGCGTGCCATGTCGTTTATGCAAGCCTTGTATGCGCTTGCTGGAATCGCTGGACCTGCAGTTGCGGGCCTCATGGTGAGCACACTCGGGTATGTATCGCCGATGCTCGCGGATGCGGCCACGTTCGCGTTGATCACACTCGTTCCCTCTTTTCTTACACTGCCACTTCACGGGCGCGATAAAGGGCCACGCATACGGGGCGACGTGTGGGTCGGCTTGCAGGTAGTGAGAAAAGAGCCCGTAATAAGGGCGTTAACAATTCTTGGATTCAGTTTAAACGTAACGGTTGGCATGTACAGCGTGGGAGAACTGTTTTTTGCACTAAATAATCTGCATGCCACGATGTTCATTTACGGGCTTGTCGGCTCAACATTTGCCGCAGGTGCATTGTTGGCAGCCGTCTTTAATGAAAGGCGCGAAGTGAGTCAGGAGAGGTTGCCCGCAAATATCATTGCTGGCGCTCTGTTGGCCGGATTTGGAGTTTTTCTTACGGGCCTTTCTTGGCATTGGGCACTGCTCTTTCCGACAGCGGCCTTGGCCGGAATCGGAGTTAGCACATTGAACGCATACTTCTTTGCCTTGATGCTTCAACGCGCTCCCGATGCGAGTCGGGGTCGTGTTGCATCAGCGGTACAAGGTGTGACGTCAGCTGGCCAGATAGCCTCATTCGCGATAGGGGGAATAGTTGTTTCCGCGGTCAATCCGCGAATCGCAATACTTATCAGTGGTATTGCTTGTCTGGTAACGACTGGTGCGTTTACTTCGACTGTTCTTGGGGCGACAAAGCGGAATCCAATTTATGAAGTTGAACCAATATTGCCCGTTATAGATTTTCCAGTGGTCGAACCTGAGTAGTTTGCTTTCTTCGCCCTTCAACGCTTACGACGAGTATTACGCCAAGGACGACGACAAGACCGCCAAGCAACTCTGATATATGGAACTTCTCGTGAAGGAACACGACTCCCAGAAAGACTGCGACTACGGGATTCACGTATGCGTATGTCGCGGTCAAGCTAACTGGAGCATTTGCCACGAGCCACACGTAAGCGCTGTACCCGACAATCGATCCAAAGATGCTTAGGTATAGAAGTGCGAGCCACCCCGTAGCCGTTGCCTCTGCGAAACTTGAGGGCTTTTCCCCGGACAGCAACCCGACGATGCTTAAGATAATGCCGGCGAAAAACATCTCGTAGAAAGTCGAAACAAAAGTGTTTTTAGGCGTCGGAAATCTTGGAGCCAGGAAAGTGGCCAATGCCCATGCGAAGTTTCCAAGGAGAACCACTGCCATCCAGAACCAGAGTCTGCCTGAATTGGAGTGTGCGACAGCGGTAACTTGGCCAGGCTTTAGAAGAATAGCGACACCGATGAATCCGATGGCGATACCAAACCACGACAAAGCGGCAGGTCGGTCCCCTGTTACTGCACGAAATAGTGAGATCCAAAGTGGCAGGCAACTGTAGATGAGCGCGGCAACTCCGCTTGGAACCGTGTGCTCTGCCAGTGCTGTTGCACCCAATCCAATACCAAGCCGCATCGCACCAAACAAGCCGGCGCTCAATATTTGTTTGCGGGGGATACGAAAAGGCTTTGTTCCTTTGCGTATCAACAAGAACAACCCAAGAATGAGGCACGCTTGCAGGAAACGAAAGCCCATCGCCAGTAGGGATGGCATTGATTTAATTGCGATTGCAATGGCGAAGTAGGTGGAGCCCCAAAGTATGTAGACAGTCCAGAGAGTGGTCCAGGTTTTTGCGTTGTGCGTGCGCTCCATAATTTTTTAACGGACTCCCGAACTTGCTGCGTAACCATTCTCAAGTTCGGCCACAGTTCCCTTAAATATCGCTTCCAGCGCAGCTTCCAATCTGCGGAACATAAAATCAGAGAGGCGCTCTTGCATCATTTCGCTATCGCACCAGAGCCAAGACTTTAGTTCTTCCGGTGGCAGGATGATTTGAGAGGTATCTATCGGACCCGCCGCGTACAACAACATGAGTCCATCATCAGGAAGGCGTCTTGGTGGCACCCAGTCCATAACGAGTAAGCGACCTACCACGACATCCATGCCGAGCTCTTCGCGACATTCTCGAGCAACTGCCTCTCGGGGCGGCTCTCCTAATTCGACCAGCCCGCCGGGAACTTCCCAAATCGATTGGTAAGTGGGCTCCACTAAGAGCACTCGCATCTGGTCATCTAACGCGACTATCCCTGCGCCAATACGTTTACGAGGCATTGATGCGAAATCATCGCTCACCCGGTGTAGTACTTATCTATCTCAGAGATGGACTTGTCCAGAAGTTCCAATCCCAACTTGGCATCGGCCTCTGAAACATTGCAGGGCGGGACAAGTTGCAACCGATTGAAGTTCGCGAACGGCATCAGTCCATTCTTTCTGCATGCTGCGACGAGTTCGTTCATTGCTGGACTAGATGCGCCATACGGAGCAAGAGGAGCGCGAGTTGCGCGATTAGAAACGAAATCGATACTCCAGAAAACGCCGGTTCCACGAATATCACCGATCACCATGTGCTTCTTTGCCAACTCTTGAAAGCCCGGGCCCAAGATGGTGGCGCCGATATGCGCGGCGTTTTCGACCATCTTCTCCTCCTTCATTACATCAATGGTGGCGACAGCGGTTGCACAGGCGATCGGGTGTCCGGAGTAGGTGAGTCCACCTGGGAAGACTCGATCGTTGAAGGTCTTGACGATTTCGCCCGAGATGACCACGCCACCCAGTGGGATGTATCCGGATGTGACTCCCTTAGCGAAGGCTATTAAGTCAGGCACTGAGGTTGAATGCTGGAAAGCGAACCATTTGCCCGATCGGCCAAATCCCGACATGACTTCGTCGGCGATCCAGAGGATTCCATATTTGTCGCAGAGCGCGCGAACGCCGTCTAGATATCCGACCGGTGGAACCAGGACGCCCGCAGTGCCAGGAATACTCTCGAGCATGACGGCCGCGATAGTGCCAGGGCCTTCAAAAATTATTGTCTGCTCGAGGTGCTCAAGTGCCCGGGCACATTCTTCTTCTTCGGTCGTCGCCCAGAATGCAGAGCGATAAAGATATGGTCCCCAGAAATGAACGTGGCCAAATGCAAATTCGTTTGGGAAGCGGCGCGGATCACCAGTTGCCGTGATCGCAGCGCCTGTGTTGCCGTGATAGGAACGATAAGTCGTAAGAATCTTGTTTTTGCCAGTGTGGAGCCTTGCCATGCGGATGGCATTTTCCACTGCGTCGGCGCCGGCATTGGTAAAGAACACTTTCGCAAACTTCGGTCCGGCAAGTTCGAGAATTCTCTTGGCGCCTTGGTTGCGTGCAACATTCGCATGCTGTGGGGCAATTGTTGCAAGTACGGCTGCTTGGTCTTGAATGGCTTTCACAACTTTGGGATGTTGATGTCCGATATTTGTAAAAACTAGTTGGCAGGAAAAATCGAGGTACTTCTTACCTTCGTAATCCCAAAAGTACGAACCTTGCGCACCGGCTACAGGAATGGGTGAAATCTGAGCTTGAGCGGACCATGAATGAAATACGTACTCGCGGTCTTGGGCAAAAACTTCCGCCCCTATTTTTGAATTGCTTTCAGAATAATTAGTTGAATCAGGCATTCGTTTGTCCCTTTCCAAAGAGCACTGGCGCCACTATATCGGTCTCAAGTAGTGTGCGCACATGGCTCATGTGACACATTGGATCGATGGTGCGTTCTCTGCGGAAAAGTCCGAACGAAGCGGTGATATTTACAACCCTGCAACTGGACAAGTGAGCGGATCTGTCGACTTTGCAAGCGCTGCCATGGTTGACCAAGCGGTGCAAGTTGCAACGAGAGCATTCACCGAGTGGCGACATAGCTCTCTAACCAAGAGAGTGCAGGTGCTTTTCGCCTTTCGCGAGCTTGTAAATGTTAATAAAGAGAATATTGCTGCTTTGATAACTGCAGAACACGGAAAAGTCTTGAGCGATGCCGCAGGTGAAGTTACCCGTGGGTTGGAAGTAATTGAATTTGCCTGCGGAATTCCGCACCTTCTTAAAGGGGGATTCTCCGAAGAAGTTTCCACTGGCGTTGACGTGTACTCAATTCGCCAGCCCCTCGGACCTGTTGCGATTATTTCGCCGTTTAATTTTCCGGCAATGGTCCCGATGTGGTTTTTCCCCATTGCAATTGCTTGCGGCAACTCGGTTATCGTCAAACCCTCGGAGAAAGATCCGAGCGCGGTAATGTTCATGGCCAAGCTATGGAAAGAGGCAGGGCTGCCCGACGGCGTCTTCAACGTTGTTCATGGTGATAAGGAGGCCGTTGATGCTCTACTCGCTCACCCTGGTATCAAATCCATTTCCTTCGTCGGATCGACTCCCATTGCAAAGTATGTTTACGAAACTGGCACAAAGTCCGGAAAGCGAATTCAGGCACTCGGGGGAGCAAAGAATCACATGCTGGTTCTGCCGGACGCTGATTTGGATCTGGCCGCCGATGCGGCGATCAATGCCGGATACGGTTCTGCTGGTGAGCGCTGCATGGCGATCTCTGCTCTTATTGCTGTGGAGCCAATTGGAGATGCTCTCGTTGCAAAAATCAAGGAGCGGATGCTCAAGCTTAAAACCGGTGATGGGACTAAAGGCGCCGACATGGGTCCTCTTGTCACGCTTGTTCATCGTGACAAAGTGGCCGCCTATGTTGCCAGTGGCGTAACGGAGGGCGCGACACTTGTCGAAGACGGTCGCAAAGTAAAAGTCGATGGTGGCGGATTCTGGCTGGGACCTACCTTATTTGATGATGTCACTCAAAAAATGTCGATCTACAAGGATGAGATTTTTGGCCCAGTTCTTAGCGTTGTTCGAGTCAAAACCTACGAAGAGGCCCTTGCCTTGATCAATGAGAATCCATATGGCAACGGCACTGCGATTTTTACCAATGATGGTGGAGCCGCTCGTCGCTTTCAGAATGAAGTCGAGGTTGGAATGGTGGGGATCAACGTCCCAATTCCAGTTCCGATGTCCTATTACTCATTTGGTGGATGGAAGAATTCCCTCTTTGGTGATTCGCATGCGTACGGCGCCGAGGGCGTTCAATTCTTCACCCGTGGCAAGGTTGTCACGAGTCGCTGGTTAGACCCAAGCCATGGTGGAATCAATTTAGGGTTTCCGCAAAACTCTTGATATTCCCGCGTGAAATTTGCGCGATTTAAGGGTTAATAGTGCTAGATGCTATTATTTGCCACGCTCTATTGATGTTCATTGAGGGCACAATCGAGTGGAGTTGAGGGTTCATGTCTAAATCATCTACGGCGCATTTGGCAGGCTTGCCAGTAAAAAAGCGCGAGAATTTACGTAACGTGGCGATTATTGCCCACGTTGACCACGGCAAGACCACACTGGTCGATGCCATGTTGTGGCAATCGGGCGCATTTGCTGCCTACAAAGAGCAGTCCGAGGGCCAAGACCGCATGATGGATTCGATGGACCTAGAGCGCGAAAAGGGCATCACCATCCTTGCCAAGAACACCGCAGTCCATCGTGGCACCAATATCGTCAACATTATCGACACTCCTGGCCACGCCGATTTCGGTGGCGAAGTTGAGCGCGGACTTGAAATGGTCGACGGAGTGCTCCTTCTTGTTGACGCCTCTGAAGGGCCGTTGCCGCAGACTCGTTTTGTTCTCCGGAAAGCCCTTGAGAAGAATCTTCCAGTCATTCTCGTCATCAATAAGGTCGACCGTCCCGACTCGCGTATCGCCGAAGTTGTCGATGAGACCTATGAGCTCTTCTTGGATCTAGATGCCAATGAGAAGCAGATCGAATTTCCAATTGTTTACGCCTCTGCTAAGGCAGGTCGCGCGTCCCTCACGCGCACCGCCGACGGCGGAATGCCAGAGGAGGAGAACCTAGACGTTCTCTTCGATACCATTTTCTCTGCAATTCCGGCGCCCGAGTATCACGAAGGCGCACCTCTACAGGCTCACGTAACAAACCTTGACTCGTCTCCCTACCTTGGCCGTCTTGCGCTTTGTCGCGTTCGCGAAGGCGTGATCAAGAAGGGCCAGACTGTCGCATGGATCAAGACCGACGGGACGATGGAGAAAGTAAAAGTTTCCGAACTTCTTCTTACTGAAGCGCTCGAGCGCGTTCCTGCGTTAGAGGCTGGTCCTGGCGACATCATCGCCGTTGCAGGATTTGAAACGATTACTCTCGGTGAAACTTTGGCCGATGCAGATAATCCCATTGCACTTCCTCTGATCACAGTGGATGAGCCAAGTATTTCTATGACAATTGGAATTAACACCTCGCCGCTGGCAGGACATAGTGGTACCAAGTTGACTGCCCGTCTTGTTAAGAGCCGCCTTGATGCAGAACTCATCGGCAACGTTTCCCTCCGCGTGCTCAACACCGAACGTCCTGACACATGGGAAGTCCAAGGCCGCGGAGAACTTCAGCTTGCCGTCCTTGTAGAGATCATGAAGCGTGAAGGTTTCGAGCTCACCGTCGGTAAGCCGCAAGTGGTTACTAAACTCGTTGACGGAAAGATGCACGAGCCAATGGAGCACTTAACTATTGATGCGCCAGAGGATTACCTCGGTGTTATTACACAATTGATGGCACTTCGCAAAGCTCGCATGGAGCAGATGGTCAATCACGGAACTGGATGGATCCGCCTGGATTACCGAGTGCCCTCTCGTGGATTGATTGGTTTCCGTACCGAGTTCCTCACTGAGACCCGCGGTACCGGTCTTCTCCACCACGTTTTTGACGGATATGAAGCTTGGCATGGCGAACTTCGGACGCGCCCGACTGGCTCCCTTGTCTCAGATCGCCGTGGATTCGTCACTAGTTATGCGATGTATGCGATCCAAGACCGCGGATCAATCTTTGTTGAACCGGGCGCCGAGGTTTACGAAGGAATGGTCATCGGGGAAAACTCTCGCTCTGAAGATATGGACGTCAACGCAGTCCGTGAAAAGAAGCTGACGAACATGCGCTCTTCCGGCACCGACGAGGCAGAGCGCCTTATTCCGCCTAAGCGACTTAACATGGAAGGTGCCCTCGAGTTCTGCCGCGAAGACGAGTGCATTGAAGTCACGCCTGCGATGGTCCGAATCCGCAAGGTGATTCTCAATGCAGACGAGCGCGCGAGGTTGACAGCTCGGGCAAAAAGAGCCAACCAAGACTGAAGAATTTCCTCAATGGTACGCTCCTGCGGTGACTCAACTCTCCGCTGGAGTTCGCTTTAGAAAAGCTTTGGCCGATGAATCTCCATTGCAGATTGTCGGCACGATAAACGCCAACCATGCCCTTCTGGCAAAACGATCCGGGTATAAAGCCATCTACCTATCCGGCGGAGGGGTTGCAGCGGGCTCTCTGGGTCTTCCCGATCTCGGCATCTCAACTCTGGAGGATGTCCTAATAGACGTGCGTCGAATCACTGATGTCTGCGCTCTTCCATTGCTAGTGGACGCCGATACCGGATTTGGCGCGTCTGCTTTCAACATTGCACGTACGACCAGGTCTCTGATCAAAAGTGGTGCGGCTGGCATGCATCTTGAGGACCAGGCCGGCGCCAAACGCTGCGGGCATCGTCCTAATAAAGAATTGGTAAGCAAGGAAGAGATGGTCGACCGCATCAAGGCTGCCGTTGATGCACGAGACGATGAAGGCTTTGTCATCATGGCACGGACCGATGCGATCGCCGGTGAAGGTTTGGAGAAAGCTTTGGATCGTGCCCATGCATACGTAGACGCTGGCGCTGACGCTATTTTCCCCGAGGCTATCGCGGATCTGGCAACGTACAAGAGATTCACTGATGTCCTATCTGTGCCGGTTCTGGCAAACATCACCGAGTTCGGTCTCTCACCATTATTTACGACTGCTGAACTTGCTAGCGTAAATGTATCAATGGTTCTCTACCCGTTATCCGCATTCCGGGCAATGAATAAGGCGGCTGAGAGTGTATTTGAAACGATACGCCGAGATGGAACCCAGAAGGCAGTTATCGCAGATATGCAAACGCGCGAGGAACTTTACGAACGGATCAATTACTACGAATTTGAAAAGGCGTTGGATCAATTCCAGGTGAATGAGGAGGGCGATAAAAATTAACGAGGCTGTGAAGGTGGAATTTAAGCCCAAGAAATCTGTGGCGCTCTCGGGCGTTGCCGCAGGCAGTACAGCGCTCTGTTCGGTGGGCAAGACCGGCAACGATCTTCATTATCGTGGCTATGACATCATAGATTTGGCGCAGAATTGTGAATTCGAAGAGGTGGCCTATCTCCTTGTCCACGGAAAATTACCGAATCTTCAAGAGTTGGCTGATTACAAGGGGAAGTTGCGCTCTTTGCGGGGACTTCCCGAATCGCTCAAGAAGGTTCTAGAGGCTCTGCCAGCAACAGCGCACCCTATGGACGTGTTACGTACGGCAGTTTCAGCCCTAGGTTGCCAATCACCCGAATCGCGAGTTCACACTGACGCAGAAGCGCGTGAGATCGCTGATCGGTTACTAGCTTGTTTAGGATCGATGCTTCTGTATTGGTATCACTTCGCAATTAGCGGCAAGAAGATCGAAGTCGAAACTGATGATGATTCAATTGGGGAGCACTTCTTACATCTACTTCACGGTGTCAAACCGAGTGAGACATGGATTAAGGCGATGCACGTATCTCTCATCTTGTACGCCGAGCACGAATTTAACGCATCCACTTTCACCGGACGGGTCATTGCAGGTACGGGATCAGATATTTTCTCCGCGATTGCTGGCGCTATAGGGGCGCTTCATGGTCCAAAGCATGGGGGAGCCAATGAGGTGGCTCTGGAAATCCAACAACGGTATGGAAGCGTTGATGAAGCTGAGGCAGACATTCGGTCTAGGGTTGAAAACAAGGAAGTGATTGTGGGCTTTGGTCACCCTGTTTATACGATTTCAGATCCTCGAAACAAAGTGATCAAAGCTGTAGCCGAAGAGCTTTCCCTTCAAGAGGGATCGATGCACCTTTATGAGATCGCAGCGCGTATTGAGTCGGTGATGTGGGAGACAAAGAAAATGTTCCCGAACTTAGATTGGTTCTCGGCCGTTGTGTATAACAAGATGCAGATTCCCACCTCTTTCTTCACGCCAATATTCGCGATTGCCCGCACCTCTGGATGGTCAGCTCACGTCATCGAACAGCGCAACGATAATAAGATCATCCGTCCAAGTGCGAATTACACTGGCCCAGAAGATCTGGACTTTATTCCCATAGAGAATCGATAGGTAATCTGTGTCACCAACGAATGCGAAAGTCCAGCAAGTTTTTGACCAAGAGATCATTGATATCGTCGACTACGTTGAGAAATTCCAGATCAGTTCTGAGGTCGCCTACGAGACCGCTTGGAACTGCCTTCTAGATACATTAGGTTGCGGGTTAGAGGCGTTGGAATACCCGGCATGCACCAAACTGCTCGGGCCACTTGTCCAGGGAACCGTTGTTCAAAATGGCGTCAAAGTCCCTGGCACCAACTACGAATTGGACCCAGTGCAAGCTGCCTTCAATATCGGCACGATGATCCGGTGGCTGGATTTCAATGACACCTGGCTTGCAGCCGAATGGGGTCACCCTTCCGATAACTTGGGTGGAATTCTGGCAACGGCAGATTGGCTCTCACGCAACGCCGTAGCAAAGACCGCCAAACCGCTGGTGATGCGCGATGTCTTGACCGCGATGATCAAAGCCCACGAGATCCAAGGGTGTATCGCGCTGGAGAACTCGTTCAACCGAGTCGGACTTGATCACGTCGTCTTGGTCAAGGTTGCTTCGACCGCTGTCGTCGCGAAAATGCTAGGGCTCACTCGAGATCAAAGTCTCAATGCGGTTTCGTTGGCCTGGGTAGATGGTCAGTCGTTGCGCACATACCGCCATTCTCCAAATACGGGTTCTCGAAAATCGTGGGCTGCAGGGGATGCAACATCGCGCGCGGTGCGCCTTGCACTTATGGCGCAGACTGGCGAGATGGGATATCCATCAGTTCTCACGGCAAAAGTGTGGGGCTTCTACGATTCACTTTTTAGAGGTGAGCACTTCACGTTCCAACGCCCGTACGGTTCGTATGTGATGGAAAATATCCTCTTCAAGATTTCCTTCCCGGCCGAGTTTCATTCCCAGACTGCGGTTGAAGCGGCGATGACAATCTTCGAAACGATGGAAGAGCGTGGGAAGACTTCGGGTGATATTGCCAAAGTGAGCATCCGTACGCATGAGGCATGCATTCGAATCATCGATAAGAAGGGACCCCTGCACAACCCGGCCGATCGAGATCACTGCATCCAGTACATGGTGGCTGTGCCACTGATCTTCGGCCGTTTGACCGCGCGCGACTACGAGGATGAGTTAGCAGAGGATCCTCGTATCGATGCCCTCCGCGAGAAGATCAGTTGCGTCGAGGATACTCACTTCACCGCCGATTACCACGATCCTGATAAGCGCTCCATCGCCAATGCCTTGACAGTCGAATTTACTGACGGCACGACACTGGATGAGGTCGTCGTTGAATACCCGATCGGGCATGCGCGTCGCAG
The DNA here is from genome assembly GCA_031360585.1 of Actinomycetes bacterium. GTDB lineage: Bacteria > Actinomycetota > Actinomycetes > Nanopelagicales > Nanopelagicaceae > QYPT01. Next base: position 14,168 of record JANMBV010000026.1, read on the forward strand.
AATTGAAGGCATCCCATTGTTGATCCAGAAGTACAAGAAGAATCTGGCCAGAGTATTTCCAAAGGCCCAGCAAGATCAGATCCTGCGTCTGAGTCTGGATCGTTCAGTATTGGAGAAAACCCCCGTTAACGAGTTCATGGATCTCTTCGTAAAGAAGTTTGCACTCGACTGAGCGGCTGATTTGAGAATGCTTCTATCAATTTCCCAAGAATTCGTGCTATCAAAAGTCAAAAATGAGGCCGTTTGAATAAATTCAAGGGTGCATAGTTTTGTGATGCACTCGCTCCTAGCCTGAACTTTCGAAATTCTGGTTCGATAGTTTGAGACAATCGTGAACTTTAAGTCAAGTTCCGCGACAAAACTCAGAGCTCTTTTCTTAGTCGCGGTTGTTTCCTTATACATATGTAACTGTTTGCCGTGATTTGGGAGGGTGTTTCGCATCTCGCGCCTGAGTCGTTCGATCAAATTGCTCGCAATGGCTACTGATACAAGAAAGTAACTTTGGGGACGTAATGATTCATCGACGAAGATTTGGTGAGTCACCTCAAGAGGATAGGTCGGTCGAATTCAGCGACATCTGACTCATCCACAATTTTTGAAGAAATGGGATATCTGAGTTGACAATGAGGGTCTTTTGGGGAGAAGATTTGCTTGCTACAGGGCAGTGGTCCTGTAGAAGTGAGCCGGGTCTCCCACCCTTAATAGGCGGGATGTCTCGGCTTCGCGCTTTTGTATGCAAATGCCTCACAATGTCGCCCATCTCGGGTTGAATGGGGGCGTGATCAGGGGCCAGTCAGACTTAGTGGGTGCCTTGGTCCGACGGCCGAGCGTGCCGAAAACTCTTACATTCTCTAAAGACCAACGAAGCGTCATCAACCATCGGGGCGCTCCTCTGGTGGTCCTGGGCGGACCAGGCACCGGCAAGACAACCATGATCGTAGAGTCCGCACTTTCACGTATTAGTCAGGGGCAAGATCCCAACTCCATTTTGATGCTGACATACGGCCGCGAGCGAGCATCAGAACTTCGAGACGCCGTGGCATTGCAAACCACAGCGATCATGCACGAACCGATTGCCCGCACTTTTCATTCCCTTGCTTTTTCGATTCTAAAAATGAAGGCAGATGCACATTCCTCTGACCCGATTCTTATGTCAGGGCCGGAGCAAGAGTTCTTTATCCGAGATTTGCTAGATGGCGACGTCGATCTTGGTAAGCACTATTGGCCGGCAGATCTGGAGAAGGCGCTCACGACTCACGGCTTCGTTAGCGAACTGCGAGACTTGATGTTGCGTGCATCCGAGCGCAATCTCTCACCCAATCAACTCCGAGATCTTGGCCGCGAGTACGGCGAAAAGTATTGGGAGGGCGCGGCCGTATTCTGGCAACAATACCTAGATGTCATGGACTTGCAGGCCGATTCAGCGGGGGATTCGAAACGGCGCATTGACCCAAGTCAAATCGTCATTGAGGCCTATCACCACCTCAAAGTGAACCCTTCCATTGCCACTGATCTGCGCGCTCGCTTCACAACGATTCTTGTCGATGAATTTCAAGAGAGCGACCCCGCCCAACGAAAGTTACTTCGCGAGCTCGCGGGCAACGACATTGTTATCTGCGCAGATGGAGATAGCGCCATCGGAAGATTCCGTGGTGCTGATCCGGACCAATTGGATGGCGAGTTGGAGCACTTTCGAAGTCGTGGCAGCCAAGTTGTTCTGCGTGAGAACTTTCGAAGCGTCCCAGCAGTCTTTGAGATCGGTCGTGCAGTGGCTGGCGAATTTCGTGGAGCGGCACCTGCGCGTGACCGCACCTGTTGGCTCACTCCAGAGGAGAGTGCGCACGATCCGGTGATAGTTGGTCGCTTTAGATCCCAAAGCGAGGAGGCGCAGTTCATTGCCTATCAGTTCCGCCATGCTCATCTGATCGAGAACAGACCATGGAACCAGATGGCCGTCATTTTGCGCAATCCAGGATCACAGGCTTCGGCACTTAGACGGGCCTTCTCCCAGACGGGAATACCCGTCGCCTCAGATATTGAACCTCTCTCAAAAAGCCCTTCTATTGCGCCCTTTCTGCTCATTGCTCAGATTGCGCTGGGACAGAGGCATCTCACAACAGATACGTGCGAGCGATTGTTGCTCAGTGAATTTGGCGGAGCCGACTCTGTCTCTCTTAGACGGATGCGACGGGCGCTGATTGCCGCACGAGGCGAGGAAGACTCCCGCACCGGTGCCGAACTCCTCATCGCAGCCATCGACAAAGGTGAGACATCCATCGAAGGCGCCATGCCGCTACAACGCGTTCATGATCTTCTCGCGCGCGCTCGAAAAGTTTTGCGAAGTAAGAATGCGCAAGGTGAGGATTTGCTCTGGGAGATCTGGATAGGTGCCTTAACCTCAGACGGTTCGAGTCTTAGTGAGGCATGGAGAAGCCAAGCACTTCGTGGCGGGATGCGAGGCGCCACCGCAGATCGTGATCTTGATGCGATGATGCAACTTTTTGAAGCGGCAAGACGATTTGCCGAACGCTTTCCTCATTCAAAGGCGGATAGTTTTATCCACCAGATCGGACAAGAGAATATTCTGGGCGATGTCATCACCGCACAAGGCCAACGCCTCGACGTCGTTGAGATTCTTACCGTGCACGCTGCTAAGGGTCGCGAATGGGACATTGTGGCAATTGCCGGATTGCAAGAAGGTGCCTGGCCCAATTTACGTCAGCGTGGCTCCCTTCTAGGCAGCGAAAGATTGGTAGACCGATTGCGTCATGGAGGATTGCCACGCAAAGAGTTGGAAGCAGTCTCTGCAAGTGGGCTTATCGAGGATGAACGGCGTTTGCTTCATGTGGCAGTTACTCGTGCAAAGACCGAACTCATCGTCACCGCGATTCACAAGGATGACGACGAACCCTCCGCTTACTTCGAAGAGATTGCATCGCACGTGTTGGGTGATCAAGAATCGACCGCTACACGAGTTCCTAGGCCGATCACACCCGCTGCCCTAGTTGCGACGCTGCGAAACGAACTCGATGGGCAGAAGGCCAACGTCGCCGGCTCTCTCCTCAAACGCTTAGGAACCGAAGGACTTCCTGCCGCCGACGTTGCTTCATGGGCGGGGATGCTCCAAATAAGCAGTACTAGACCTGTTGTTTCACCTGATTTGCCAGTTTTTGTCTCACCCAGCAGCGCTGAAGGATTTACAGAATGTGGCGTGAAATGGTTTCTCGAACGGCACGGCGGGACCAATGGCGACAGCACGGCACAGGTTCTAGGGTCAGCCATTCACGCATTTGCTGCCTTGGTTGCAGAGCAGCCAACGCTCACGGAAGAGGATCTTGTAGAGAAGTTGCGAGTTTCGTGGAAGTTAATAGATCCAAATTCTGGGTGGGTTAGCACGGTTCAACTCAATCGCGCTATCCAAATGATTCAAAGGTTTGTTAAGTACCACACCGCCTCGATTCAAGAGCGTGCGATTGTTGGTGTAGAGGCAAAATTCGAAGTCTCGATCGGGCGGGCTCACATTCTTGGAAGCGTTGACAGACTTGAAGTTACGGCGGATGGTGAATTGTTCATAGTTGATTTTAAGACAAGTTCGCATCCCATCGGCCTCGGGGAGGTTGAAACAAATCTTCAAATGCAGGCTTATCAACTTGCCGTGGTTGAAGGCGGATTTGTTGATAAGCATCCGAGTCTGGTGAGTGCTGGTGCAGAACTTGTATACCTCGGTGCAGACACTAAAAAAGTGAGCACGCGTTGTCAGTCTCCAGTTGACGCCGGTGCCATTCGTGATCAGATACAGGACATAGCCGAAGGCATGAGCGGTAGCCAATTTATCGCGATAATAAATAAGAGATGCGATCAGTGTGGTGTTAAGAATGCTTGCCCTATTCAGAGCGAAGGCCGGGCGGTGATGGAATGAGCCCAATAGTCAAATACTCTCCATATGACATCGCCCACGCCCTTGCCAGCGTCGATAGCAAAGTACGTCTGCCAACGACCGAGCAGGCAAAGATCATTTCCGCACCACTTGAGCCTGCAGTGGTCATTGCCGGTGCAGGATCAGGCAAGACAGAAACAATGAGCGCGCGAGTTCTCTATCTTGTTGCGAATGGCTTTGTTCGACCAGATGAGATTTTAGGTCTGACCTTTACTCGCAAGGCGGCTGGTGAACTCGGAATTCGCATTCGGTCTCGGTTGAGGGCGCTTCGGCAGGCGGGCCTGACTCCAAAGAACATAGCAATTGACGCTGCAGTTATGACTTATCACTCGTATGCGGGACGACTTCTCGGGGAGCACGCAATCCGTTACGGAATTGATGCAAGCGATGAACCACTCGGAGACGCTGCGATTTGGCAGATGGCCTCCGAGTTGGTCATGAATTGGAGTGATGATTCATTCACCTCGGAAAGCGCGGTGAGTACCGTCATCAGCGATGTCATTGGATTGACCAGACTTGTGCTTGAGCATCAGTGTTCACCCGATGACATCAAAGAGGAATCTCTGAAGATTCTCTCGCACATTGAGACCATGGGACCCAAGTCCAACGATGTGGTTCGAAAAGTGACGACGGTCCTCAATCAGCGTCTATCGATACTGCCTATGGTCGATCAATTTATAGCAACTAGGCGGAGAGATGGTCTGCTCTCCTTCGATGATCAGATGTCTCTGGCCGCTGACATCGCAAATGAATTTCCTGATGTGGCAGAGCTAGAGCGTTCTCGCTATCGAATTGTCTTGCTTGATGAATACCAAGATACCTCTCAATCCCAAGTTCGAATGCTCTCGGCACTGTTCGGGGACGCTCACCCGGTTATGGCGGTTGGCGATCCCTGCCAGGCTATTTACACATGGCGCGGTGCATCGGCTGGAACGATTGGAGCCTTCGCCAAACATTTTCCCAAGGGAGTCGGTCAGAAAGGCGCTAAGCAGTACTCGCTTTCAACTACATTCCGAAACGATGAAGTTATTCTCAACCTTGCAAACAGTGTCTCTGGGCAGATTCGTGAGAACTCGGCAGTTGATGTGGCACCGCTGGTGGCCCGCAAGGGCGCAGGCGCCGGCGAGCTCGCCTGCGGGATTTTTGAAACAATGGAAGCCGAAGCACAGGCCATTGCAGAGTATTTTTCTAATCTATGGTTTAGTCCTGACCGTATGGCCCTAGATGAAAATGATCGTTCATCTTTTGCGGTCTTGGTCCGTAAACGTTCGCAGATCCCAGATATTGAACTGGCGCTTCGTGAGGCCAACATTCCGGTTGAAGTACTTGGTGTGGGCGGCCTCATTCATGTTGCAGAAGTCGCTGACGTCGTCAGCCTGCTCCGCGTTGTGACGGACCCAGAGGCCGGCGCCTCCCTCATGCGTCATCTAGCCGGGCCTCGGGTCAATCTGGGCTCGGCAGATATCGCCGCTTTAGGCCGCTTTTCCCGTACTCGGGCTGAGGATTCGCAGATGACATCTAAGGGCCTTATCGCCAAGATCGCTGCCGGAAATCCCCTTCGCGAAGAGGCCGACGATCAGTTCCTAGGAAGTCTCATCGACGCCCTGGATGAAATAAGTTCGGCAAATGAGAAGGATTTTTCAAGCGTGGGGTTTTCTCGCCTCAAGCACTTTGCCGAGGATCTGCGCCGTCTGCGCTCGCGTGCGGGCGGACCGCTCACCGATTTGATATCGGAGATTGAGAATTACCTCAGTTTGGATGTTGAAGTGATGCTGCGAGACGGGACCCAGAACGGAAGGCGTCATCTAGATCGCTTTATGGATGAAGCAGCGAAATTCGCCCGTACCGGCGGTACGATCACAGATTTTCTCACCTGGTTGGACGTTGCCGTTGCCGAAGAGGGCGGCCTCAAGTCCGGTGCACCTGAAGTGCGCCGGGATGTCATTCAGATTCTGACTATCCATAATGCAAAAGGAGCCGAGTGGGATGTTGTCGCACTTCCCGGTTTAGCCAAGGGGACTTTCCCCGGGACAGGACATGAGAGAGATAATTGGCTCACAAACGAGAAGCACATTCCGTTCCAATTACGTGGAGACAGCCGCGAACTTCCCACGATAGATATTTCGCAGTGCACCTCCAACACCGAAGTGCGAAAAGAGTTCGAGAAATTCTCCGATAGTTGCACTCTTCTTAAGCATGGCGAGGAAATTCGACTGGCGTATGTTGCAATAACCCGAGCACGGACTCACCTGATCGCCACGACCTCTCGATGGCGCGACGGCGTCAAAGCCGTCGAACCCAGTGAAATCTTCGAATACGTTTCCCTGGCGGTCGCCCAATACGGTGGAAAAGTTCTGGCCAATACGCCGGAACCGACCGATGGTGAAACTAATCCTTCTACCGAGAATCCGTTGACAGGTACATGGCCGCGTGACCCGCTGGGTGCTAGGCGCGGTGCCTTCGATGCAGGTATTGAATTAGTCCGCACGTCCCCAGATCATTCGCTCACCCCGGAAGGCGATGATGAAATTCAATCGTGGATCCGAGATGCCAGCGCTCTCATCGCCGAACTGCGTAGAGGCAAAACCAAGCCCCGGGTCTTCCTTCCCCCGCGTCTGTCGGTCTCGACACTGGTCGCATTGCGCGAGAACCCCCAAGAATTGGCGCTTTCTATTCGCAGGCCGATGCCTAGATCCCAAGATGAGTACTCGCGCCGAGGCACCGTTTTCCACTTATGGGTCGAGAAGCACTTTGGCCAAGGAACGCTTTTTGATGAAGATGATCTCGAACCGGTCGATCCGCTTGAAGAAGATCAGACCTTGGAAAAACTCAAGGCCAGTTGGTTGATGAGTGAGTGGGCAGA
>JANMBV010000004.1:0-2454 GCA_031360585.1 Actinomycetes bacterium
TTGCCAGTGCGAACTGGTTTTGCTGATCGGTGTTGTAACCCGCGATCTTGGAAGCGTTGGCTGCGTCTGCCTGCGCAATCGGCATGGCTGCGTCGTAAGCCGCGCTGTCTGCTGCTGTCAGAGCCATTGAAGAATTAAGCAGGCCCCGCTCGTTGGAACGACCGTCTGCCATTGATCTTGCTTGCTGAATAAATGGATTGTTTGGGTCGGTCAAGGCCCCGATACGTCCTTCAACCGTTTGATCGGGTGTGATCTTCCAGCTTGCCGGTAAGCCCAGTTGTTGGGGTGTACTGGATGTACTTGAAGTGCTGGAGGTATTGGAGGTTTTATCCGGCAGTGTTGATGGCTGGTAGGTCGTGCCTCCAACTTCCCCGTTACGCGCTTGGGGTTTCTGTGTGCCTGCAAGAATGCCGGTCGCATAACCCGTTGCGGCACCCAGCGCACCACGGCCAATTGCGCCACCTAAAAGGCCGGTTCCTGCGCTTTGAGCTGGCGTTTGAACACCACCTGTAGAGCGCCCGCCTGAGTCAAACGCGGCAGTAGCCTGCCCGCTCCCACTGTCAAATTTCAGCGCGTTGACCTGATTTGCTTCGGCCAGGTTCTTGCGCGCCAAGTCTTCTTCTCTCATGCCTGCTGGCAATGCAGCGCCGGGGCTGTAGCTTCCGCCAATGACTGTTTGCATATTATTCAAACCAGGTTACGCAGCAATACCCTGAACCACCATTACCGCCTGTGCTGCCGTTTGTAGAACCGCCGCCGCCGCCGCCCGTGTAGGCCGTTCCAGAAGTCGCAGGGGAAACGCTGTCGCCTCCGCTGCCCGCTCCCTCGCCACCACCCGGCCCGCCAATCGAGGTAGCCAGCAATGACCCGGACCCATCAAACAAAGCCGCAGAGCCGTTTGAGCCCGCAATGCCCTGCGATCCAGCCGCCCCACCGGCCCCAATTTTAGTTGTCCCACCAAGCCCGCCCGCTTTCCCGCCGGTAGCGACTGCAAGCGCGCCAAAGGTGCTATCAACACCGTTTGAACCGGCACCAGTAGAACCGGCACCACCCGCACCCAAAGTTACAGTGACAGGACCGGCGACGACAACAAACTTTTGCAAGCGACTGCTTCCGCCGCCACCTGCCCCGCAATATGTTCCCCCGCCACCGCCACCCCCGCCACCTCTCAGGTCAATGTGAACAATCCCGCCTTTGGCCAACAGCGCCGCGCTGGGCGTGAAGGTTCCCGAGATATTGAATTCTTGAAACTTGAAATCCCCACCGCCGCCGCCGTTAATTCCGGTTGATGTTCCGCTCATAGGATTACCCATTTCACTGTGTCGTTAATGAATTTCAGCCGAACTGCTTTGCCGTCGTTCATGGTGATAACACCACTGGCAGAGCCGGTGCTTCCGGTGACGGTCTGAGCGCCTGCGTCATACGTGTTGGTTTTGAGTCCGTTGGTCTGGACAATCACAATCTCGTTACCAGTCACCGGGCTGGGCGGCAATGTGCAATCGGTTCTTGCTGGATTGGTCAGCACGTAAATACTGCCGGTGGCCAGCGTTGCCGTTGTGCCTGTCACCACAGAGATTGAAAGCGCTGTTTGTGCGTTAACACTACCAATGGCTGCAGCCATGAATGCCGTGGTGGCAAGTTGTGTCGTTGCCGTACCGGGCGCCGCTGTTGGGGCTGTTGGGGTATCGGTGAAGGCTGGAGAAGACAAACCCGCCTTGGTGGCGCCCATCACAGCCACAGCAAGCGTTGCGAACTGCGTCGAGGCGATTTGCCCGCTTGATGTTCCCGGTGCTGCGGTCGGGGTTTGTGGAACACCCGTCAAAATTGGCGAATCAATGTTGGCCTTCAAGCCATCAATAATGCCAATCGCGCGCATCACAAATTGATCGGTCGCAATCTTGGTGCTGGTGTCGCCCAGGGTCTGCGTGGGGGCTGTTGGGGTTCCCGTCAATGCGGGCGAAACACTGCTGATGGTCAGCGTTGTTACCAAGTCAAACGCATTAGAGATTTTTTGCAGTTCGCCGCCCACCGTTGACGAACGGCCAAGCGTGTGCGCTGGCGGGACGTTGGTTTGGTGGTTGTAATAAGGGTTTGTCATTTAATGCTCAAGCCTTGTCGGTGTGTAGTTCACGGTGTAGCCTTGTAAGGTGTGGGCGTTGTCCTGATCCCGGCTGGAGTAAAAAAGCAGTGAGATATTTTTTTCAACACCGTCCAGTGAAATCCGAGGATTCCCAATGGCCTGCTCATCCCATGTGAATTCGTCCCAGATGAACTGATCCCAGTAACCGCCTGACTGTTGAACGGGTTTGTCGAAGTTGGCAACGCCTTGGGCCACGTCAAGACTTCCATACCCCAGGTCATAGGCGACCGTCAGGTTAGAGAAGCCCTCACAAACCAGCTCGAGCACTGCGCTTCTGAAAGACTTCCTGACTTGCGGCGCGCCCAAGTGGTTGA
>JANMBV010000076.1:0-1767 GCA_031360585.1 Actinomycetes bacterium
GCGCATTAGCGCGGCGTTGAGCCACGCCGAGGCGAAGGTGCGCAGCGTGCAGGCCGACCTGAACGCGTTGCGCCTCTTGCCTACGGCCGCTGACATCGCAGCCTTGAAGGCGGATGGCTACCTGGGCGACGTTATCGCCGAACTGCGGGATAAGCAGGCAGGCCAGGCGGGCGATGCCAGTTCCGAGGTGGCCGCCCACGCGCTGGGCCTGCTTACCAGCATCCTGACGGAGCGGCAGACTGCAGGGGCCGCTGCATGAGATTGCACCGGCTCAAGATCGAACAACTTCGGCAGTTTCGCCAACCCTTCGAACTCACCGGCTTTGAGCCGGGTTTGAACCTGTTTGCCGGCCCCAATGAGGCCGGAAAGAGCACCCTGGTTCGCGCCATACGCGCGGCATTTTTCGAGCGCCACCGATCCGCCAGCGTTGACGACTTCTTGCCCTGGGGTGAGCCATCGGCCGCGCCCAGCGTCGAGCTTGATTTCTCGATCGGTGCCACCGACTACCGGTTGCGCAAGAGCTTCATGCATCGCAAGCGCTGCGAGCTGAAGGTCGGCTCGAAAGACCTGGACGGTGAGGACGCTGAACAGCACCTGGCTGAACTGCTCGGCTTCAGGTTCGCTGGCAAGGGCGCCAGCCGGCCCGAACATTGGGGCATCCCCGGCCTGTTGTGGATCGAGCAGGGCAGCGCGCACGAGATCACCGAATCGGTTGGCAACGCGACCGACCATTTGCGCAAGGCACTCGATCAGTCCGTCAGCGAGGTCGCGAGCAGCCAGGGCGACGATGTCATCAGCCGCGTGCGCACAGAGCGCGAAGCGCTTCTCACGACCACCGGCCGACCGCGCGGCGCCTACGCCGAGGTCATCGCCGAACGCGAGTCCGCATCGAAGCGTGTCGAAGAGCTCGACACCCGCATCACGCACTACCGCCAGCAGGTGGACCAACTGGGCCAGCTTCGCGCGGAAAACGCAGATGATGACGCAGCCAAGCCATGGGAGCGGTTTCGGGCTCAGCAGCTGGAGGCCGAGGGCCGCCTGGTGACGATCCAGGCATTGAAGGTGCAGCTCGATGCCGACAAGGCGTCGCTCACGCAGTTCGGTGACAACCTCGAACTTGTAGCGGAGCAACTCGCCGGTTTCGACGAGCAGCAACTTGCGCTGAAGCGGCGCGAGGCCGACCTTGTGGACGCCGACCGCCTCGCGGGGGCCGCCAAAACTGCGGACGATTCGTGGTCCGCTTCGCGCCAGGAAGCCGACACCGCGTACCAGCGAGCCACCAAGGCACTGGCGAATGCTCGGCAGGAAGACTTGCGCGCCGATCTCGCCCGCCGCATTGGCGAAGCCCTGGTGCGCGTGACTGCGCTGACCGAGGCAATAACGAAGGCAGAGGCAGAGCAGGTGCAACTCACCGCGCAGCGCCGGCTTGCCGTTGAATCCGAGATTGAAAAGTCCGACATCGCCCGTCTGCGCGACCAGCATGCCAAGCTGGGCGAGCTTCGGATCAGGCAGGAAGCTGCGGCCACTCGCGTGCGATTCGACATCCGTTCGACCGCCAACATAACCTTGGCAGGTCAGCGCTTGTCTGGCACGGGTGAGCAGCTCATCACCAGTGGCGCGGAACTCGATATCCCGGACGTTGGCCGGCTGCAAATCATTCCTGGCGGGGCCGACCTGGCTGAGCTGGCTCGCGACGAAGCAGAGCAGCACGCCGCTCACCAGGCCTTACTCCAGCGGTTGGGCGTGCCGACCTTGGTCGAAGCCGAG
>JANMBV010000134.1:0-1730 GCA_031360585.1 Actinomycetes bacterium
GCCCTGCGCGAGCGCCACGCGATCTACATGGCCGACAGCGGACGGTTCAACGTGGTCGGGATGGCCGACGAAGCGCTCGACCGGTTCATCGCCGCGGTGGTCGAGGCGCTCGACGCGTAACTGTGGTCATTGTGCAACTGCGAATGCAATCGAATCGTTGTAATAATCTTGTAATCTAGCAGTCACGATCCAGTCTCCCAACAGCATTAGGCAGACCTGACCACGCGCACAGTGCGCTCAGGGGGCTGCCATGACCAAGATTATAATGACACTTGCCGCGACTGCGGCGGTGGCGATTTCCATTCCTTCGATCGCCGAAGCCCGCACCCAGATGCGCGCCGTCGGTTCGTCGACCGTCTATCCCTTCGCAAAGATCGTTTCCGAGCGGATCGGCCGGGCGAACGCCAAGCTGGGCACTCCAATCATCGAATCGACTGGCACTGGCGCCGGCATGAAGTTGTTTTGTGGCGGCGTCGGCGAGCGCTTCCCCGACGTCGAGAATGCCTCGCGCCGGATGAAGGCGTCCGAAGCCAAGCTGTGCCTGTCGAATGGCGTCGCTCAAGTGACCGAGATCCAGGTCGGGCTGGACGGCGTGACCTTCGCCACCGCCAATGGCACCCCGCTATCGAACGTCAGCCAGCGCGACATCTACCTTGCGATCGCCAAGACCCCGTTCGGGCGGCCCAACACCGCGAAGACGTGGCGCGACGTCAACTCGAAGCTGCCGGCGCTGCCGATCCGCGTCTATGGTCCGCCGACGACCTCGGGCACCCGCGACGCGCTCGCCGAGTTGATCCTCACCCCGCCGTGCGAAGCCAACCCGTCGATGGCCGCGATGAAGAAGGCCGACGAGCCCCGCTTCAAGGCGATCTGCACCGGCGTCCGCAGCGACGGCGCCTACATCGAGGCGGGCGAGAACGACAACCTCATCGTCCAGAAGCTCGAGGCGAACCCCGGCACGATCGGCGTGTTCGGCTTCTCCTACCTCGAAGAGAATGCCACCCGTCTCAAGGGCCTGTCGATCAATGGCGTTGCGCCGACGTACCAGTCGATCTCGAGCTTCCAGTATCCGGGTGCGCGCCCGCTCTACATCTACCTCAAGAACGCGCATGTGAACGCCATTCCGGCGATGCGCGCCTATGCGGCTGAGTTCACCAAGGAAAGCGCGTTCGGCCCGAACGGATATCTTCGTTCGACCGCCGGGATGATCGCTGCGCCAAACAACGTCCGCGCGCGCAGCCAGAATGCGGCGCGTACGCTCGCGCCGCTCGACTTCAAGTTGCTCAAGTAAAATCAATAAATCGGAAGGGGCGCGCCGTAACAGCGCGTCCCGGGCCTCCCACGAGGAGGCGGGACAAGGGGAATATTCGACATGAATCGTACCACCATCATTCGCGCCCTGCTCGCAGGCAGCGCCTTCGCTCTCAGCACCGCCGCGTTCGCGCAGGCGCCTGCCACCACCGATCAGCCGGCCGCGACCCAGGACGCGATGCCTGACGCCTCCGACGCCGCCGCCGACGCCGCGATCGCCGCGGCTGGCTCGGTTGACGACGCTCAGGCCAAGATCGAACTCCTGCAGGCGCAGGTCGACGCCCTCCAAAGCGCGCTCGAGAACGTCAAGTCGGCGATGGTCAAGACGACCCCGTCGTGGAAGGGCGCGCCGCTGTTCGAGGACAAGGATGCCGGCTGGAGCTTCAAGCCGCGGGGCCGGATCCAGTATGACGTCGGCT